>NZ_JBITCT010000032.1:0-134845 GCF_044453465.1 Streptomyces sp. NPDC051677 | reverse complement strand
GTCACCCGCAGCCGCCTCGGACGCCTCGTCCGACAAGGCTTCCTCACCCAACCCGGACGAGGTCGCTACGAGAAACGGACTTAACGTCCACTGAGTTCTTCGATGGTGATGAGGGGTGTGACACCGCTGCGTTTGGACGTGGGAGTGGGTGCGTTGTAGGCGGTGAGGGACATCCGTAGTCCGTTCACACGGAGTGCGTCGGCCCGGAGTTGGACGACTCCCGGCTGCCGGCCGGCGGCTTGCAGGGTGCCCACCTTCGTGCCGTCGGGCAGGGTGCGGTTCCAGAATTCCTTGTCACCGGCGATCCGGGTGGCCTGGATGTAGGTGCGCCGGCCGGTGGTGCGGTCGATCACCACGACGTGTCCCTCGGATTCTGTGCCGCCTTCGGAGGTGACGTGGAGGCGCTGGGGCAGGAGCGTTTTGAGGAGGGGGAGGATGTCGCCCGGTTCGGCCTCGGCGCCCGGCTTGAGTGTGCCGAGCGAGACGGCTTCGCCGTCGCCGGTGAGGGAGGCGTCCACGAACATGGCCAGGTAGCGCAGTTTGCCGGGGTTCATGCGGGGGTTGCGGCTGACGGACGCAGCCTCGGTCTGCTGGGCCGCCGGCAGGTTGTGGGTGGTGACGTCGATGAGGTATCCGTTGGGCGAGAGCATGGTGACGGCCCATTCCTTGACCCCGCCTGCCTTGCCCGCTTGGGTGTAGCCCTTCACGGCCCGGTTGTCGGGCTGTTGTGTGCATTCCTCGTAGGGGGAGTCCTTCGCGGGCGGGCAGGTGATCAGTTTCTTGAGGGCGGGTTGGGCCGGGTCGACGCGGCGCACCGAGAGCGTGACCATGGCCGCGCCCCAACTGTCGTCGAAGTCGATGGTGGCGGTGGCGGGCAGGTCGCTGTCGTTGCTGCCCGTTGCCTTGAAGCTTGGGTGTGCGACGGCGATTCCGGCCTGGTTCATGCCGTTGCGCAGGATGTTCTTCATCTCCTGGGCGGCGACGGCGAAGTGTCGGTAGGCGCCTGTGGGCCGTGGCGTCGCGGCCTGCTCGCCGCGGACCGGGCCGTCACCGCTGTGTGGGGCGTTCAGCCGGAGTCCGGCGGTGGCCACGAGGACGACGGCCAGTGTGCTGCCGGCGACGACGCCGGCCCGGCGGCGGCGGGCCAGCCTGCGCCGACCGCGTGTGAGGCTGCCTTCGGCGAGGGAACGCCGGTCGGTGGTGAAGGAGCCCGCGGTGCGGCGGAGCGCGTGGGCGAGTTCGTCTTCGAAGTCCATGGGGTGAGCACCGGTTCCTTTCATGGTGCGGAAGGGGGGCCCGGCTGTTCGCCGCGGGAAGGCGTGAGCAGTGGGGGAGGGCGGGGGCGGGGCGGTCAGGCGTGCGTGGTCAGTTCGGCGATGCTGCCCAGTTGCTCGCGGAGTTTGGCCAGAGCCCGGGTGGAGCGGGTGCGTACGGCGGCGGGGCTGACGTTCATCGCGTCGGCTGTCTCCTGCACGCTGCGGTCTTCCCAGTAGCGCAGGACCACCACGGCCCGGTCCTTGGGCGGCAGTTCCCGCAGGGCTGCCAGCAGCGCGAGGCGCAGGGCCGGGTCGTCCGCGCTGTGCGGGGGCGGGGTGTCGGGGAGATCGGCCAGGGGGCGTTCGGCCGCGGAGTAGCGGCGCCGCTGGGTGATGAACGTCCGTACGAGAACGGTCTGCGCGTAGGCCGCGGGGTTGTCGATGCGGGACATCCGACCCCAGCGGGTGTACATCCGGCTGAGCGTCTCCTGCACCAGGTCCTCGGCGAGGTGGGTGTCTCCGCTCGTGAGCAGGGCTGCGCAGCGGTGCAGGTGTCCGGCGCGCGCGGCGGCGAACTCCATGAACTCATCCGTCCGGGACCTGGTCCGGGACTTTCTCATTCCATCCCTCTCATGCCGTCTGGTCGGCCTACATCTCTCCGACGCGGTCGGCTGGGGAAAATGTTTCACGTCAATTTTCGGGTGGGCCCCGGGCTGGTCGGGCCGCCCGTGCCTGAAGGCCGCAGACGCCCAGGCTGCCAGCACCGCCGTGCAGGTTCTCGCCGTGCACGCTCTCGGCCCGAACGGCTCGGCGTGCTGTCGGAGTTGCAGTCGGCGGTGTCTGCCGGTACGGGCTGGTGGGCGGCCGTTGAGCGGGCAGCCCCCGACGTACCAGGCGGTGGCGGGCCGTCCGTGGTTGCCGTTGGTGGCGGCCGATCTCGGCGCCGGGGAGCGGGCGGCCGCGCGAGGGCCGGTCGTCTCCGCTCCGCCCGCCCCCGACTCCGCCTCGCCGGGCGTCGGCCGCAGACCTCCGCGGCCCTAGGCGGAAGCCGACCGGGCGCGGTCGGCTCACCCCGCCCGGGCCGCGGAGGGCAAGCTCGGAACTCGTGGGCTGCGGGCTGCTAGAGGCTGCGGGCGGTGATGTCGCCGTAGGCGGTGGTCGCGTGGATGGTGAGGCCGGCGGCGGCGCCGTCGGTGTTCGAGAGCGTGTTCTGGATCCGGCCGTACCCGGTGCCGGCGTCCAGGGTGGCGGAGACGCCGCGGGCGGCGTGGATGGACACGTCGCCCTGCTCGGTGCGCAGCGTGACGTTGCCGTGAACGGCTTCGGCGACGGTCAGGTCGCCCTTCTGCGTGCTGATCTCGGCGTCCCCGCCCAGGCGACCGACCGAGATGTCGCCGGCCTGCAGGACGAGGCGGGCCCCGGCGGTCTCGTCGAGCTTGACCGGGCCCTGCGCGCTCTCGTAGGCGACGTGGCCGAGCCGTCCGACGCCCCGGAGCTCGGCGCCGGCTGCCTTCGCCTCGACGCGAGAGCCGGCGGGCAACTGGACGGTCACCTCGACGGCCCCGGAGGCGCCGAGGATCTGGTTCTTCGCCGGGGTCTCGATCCGCAGGACGCCGTCGGAGTAGGCGACCTCGGTCTGCTGTGCGGCTTTCACGTCGCGGCTCTTGGAGGCGTCGGCGGGAAGGACCTCGACCGTGGTGTCGGGCCGGTCGGCGGCGATGAACCGGATGCGTCCCGCGGGGATGTCGAGGACGGCGGAGATCGGGGCGGAGGTGTCGAACTTCTGCATCGTGGGCTCCTTCAGCTCTTCGGATCGTTGTTTCCGATGAGGGAAAAGCTACGTTGCGTTCAAGGAAGCTTCAACAGTTTCGTTGCGCTGAATTGCCATCGATGCAGGTAGAAGCCGTAAAACCGTTGCAATGGTTTGAGATCTAACGCAACAATCGCAACCCGTTGCGTTGCAATGGATTGACGGTGAAGGCTATGCTGAAGGTGTTGGGCAGCACAGAACAGCACGAAGGAGACCGCGATGCCGGGAGGCAGGCTCACACAGCAGGAGCGTCAGCAGATCGCGCTGGGACTGGCCGACGGCCTCGCCTATGCCGAGATCGCCAGACGACTCGACCGCCCGACCTCGACCGTCACACGCGAGGTGATGCGCAACGGCGGCCCCACGGCCTACCGCTCCGACCTGGCCCACCGCGCCACCGAACGCCGCACCCGTCGCCGCAGGCCGATCGCGCCCCCGGGGTCGCAGGCGCCCGAACAGGCCCACGGACGCGACGCCGAGGCTGTGCGGGAGTACGAGGAGACCTTCACCACCCTCCTCATGCACCAGGGCCTGCCCAAAATGATGTCCCGGGTGCTGACCTGCCTCTACACCACCGACGCAGGCAGCCTCACCGCCTCAGAACTCGTCCAGCGCCTCCAGGTCAGCCCCGCCTCCATCTCCAAGGCCGTCGCGTTCCTCGAAAGCCAGGGCCTCATCCGCCGGGAACCAGGCGAACACCGCCGCGAGCGCTACGCCGTCGACGACGACGTCTTCTACCAGTCGACGATCGCCGCCGCCCGGGCCAGCGCCCAGCTCGCCGAGACCGCACGGCAGGGCGTGAACGTCCTCGGCCGTGACACGCCGGCTGCCGCCCGCCTCGAGAACATCGCCCGCTTCGTCGACTTCGTCGCCGAGGGCATCACCCGAGCCGCGGAGCAGGCCCGCGAGGTCCTCCACACAACAGCCGAAACACCCTCGGCCGCCACCGGCACCGCCACCGCCACCGCCGACCCGAGTCCGGACCACGGCTTGAGTGATCGCGTGTCGCGATGATCACGCGAATCCGCCATCACGTCCACATCCGGCGGGCCGCCGGCAAGGCGGGCTCCCGTGTCGTCGCCGAGGCCGCCGCTCGCGGCCATGAGGTCGGCGCCGTGGCCCGGGACGCCTCCCGGTCCGATGGGTGTCTCGCAGAGTCAGAGGAGGATGACCCGCTTGCCGCGAACGTTGCCGGAGCGGGCGCGGGCCACAGCTCTGGGCGCGTCGGTCAGGGGGATTTCGGCGTCGATGGTGACGCGGAGTCTTCCGGCGGCGGTGAGGTCGGCGAGGGCTTCCAGTTCGGCCCTGCTGGGGTCGGCGGTGAGATTGACGGCGTGGATCTCGCGGGCGGCCAGCGCGTCGACGTCAGCGGCGTGGTTCGTGCTGATGTACCGGCCGCCGGGCTTGAGCAGGGCGGCCAGCGTGTCGACGCCGTCCTCGCCGGGGTGGGTGACGAGGTCGAGGACGGCGTCGATGCCGTCGGGGTGGGCGGCCAGTACCTGGTCGGCGGTCGGTGCGGCTGTGAAGTCGATGGTCTCGTCGGCGCCGAGGGCGAGCAGGCGGCCGGCGATGTCGAGCGTGGCGGTGGCCAGCACCCTCGCTCCCTCGTTCGCGGCGAACTGGATCGCGGACTGCCCGACACCGCCGGAGGCGCCGTTGATCAGGAGGAGATGTCCGGGGGCCAGACGAGCGGCCTCGATGGCCTGATACGCGGTGACGCTGGCGGTGGGCAGCGCGGCGGCGATGGGGAAGGGCAGGTCGTCGGGCATGCGGGCGATCCTGCCGTGTTCGGCGGCCAGGGCGTACTCGGCGTAGGAGCCACGTCCGTGGGCGAGGTTCATGAACTGGCCGTAGACGGTGTCGCCGGGCCGGAACAGGTTCACCCCGGCGCCTACGCGTTCGACGGTGCCGGCGCCGTCGGAGCCCATGACGAGGGGGAAGACATGCTCGACGAGGCCCTGGAGGGCGCCGTCGGCCACTTTCCAGTCGAAGGGGTTGAGCGCGGCGGCGTGAAGCCGGACGAGTACCTCGCCCGGGCCGGGCTCGGGTATGGGCAGCTCCGTCAACTGCGGGTCGGCGCCGAAGTCGGTGATCACGACCGCCTTCACGGCCGCTCCCAGGTGACGGTGAGTTCGTTACGGCGGCCGAAGCGTTCGAGGTGGCTGCCCACGACGTCCTGGACGGCGGTGAGCGCGGAGGCGTCGGGTGCGACGACGCGGATGAGCAGGTGATCCGTGGCGGGTTGGAGCAGCACGTCGGTCTGCTGGAAGGTGAGGCGGTGTCCCCCTTCGGGGGTCTCCTCGGTCGGGATCTTCCGGCCGAAGTGGGAGGCGAGTTGCTTGGCGTAGCGGGAGGCGGCATCAGTGCTGGCGCGGCCGAGGGAGGTGGGCATGGCGTGACTCCAGATGCGGGGAGGGGCGAGCGAACGGCCGGGTCGGCGGCCCGGACGAAGTGGACCATTACCGACCTGTGTTTCAAGCTTGAAACGTCCTCTGGTTGACCATAGCCTCGCGATGTTCAAATTTGGACCATGTGGGAGGTGTCATGGATCACACGGAGGCCGGCCGGGATGCGCAGGCGCCCCCACGATCGCGGCAATGTCGCGCTCGTGCGCGAGCCGCTCATCGACGTCTCTCACCACGGACAGATCGGCACTGGAATCCCCGTATGCGCCGGACCGACGGTGGGCGCACTGTGGCGTGTGACCTTTGTGCGGCCTGCCGTGACCTGTCCGCCTGCCGCCGTGTCCCTCTCTTCAGCCCGCCGTGAGCGGATTCAACCGCCGGCGACCAGCCCGGTGACGAGCGCCAGTACATCGGTGAGCAGTGCCGCACTGGTCGGGTGACTCTCTATCGCCTGGGCCAGGCTGACCCGTGCCGTGCGCAGGCGGCGCAGGAAGGTCGGCCGGTCGGACGGCCCGGAGCCGGCGAGTGCGTCGTCGACCTGGGCGAGCGCATCGGAGAAGTCCTGGCGGGTGCCGGGGTCGGACTCCCGCGGCAGCGCCTCACGAAGGACGGCGACCAGGTCGCGCAGGGCTTGCACCTCTGGGCTGTCGCCGGTCTTCGTCGCGTTGACCTGGACGACCTGATACCCGCCTGCGATGTTTCCGTGCTGCACGCCGCCGGAGATGCTCACTCCGGTCACACGAGGTTCCTCGGGGGTGTTCATGCAGTCCTCTCATCGCGGCAGGGACAGATGCCTGGAAAAGAAAGGGAGTTCAGGCCGGAGGGGAAGGATGTGCTGCCGGAGCGGCGGGAGGCTGCCCGGCGGCGGGAACGGCACCGTGGTGGACGGTGGTCTGGTTGGTCTGCTCCACCGAGTGGCCGGCTCCGGCGATGGAGCCGCTTTGCACTCCGCCTGTGTTGATCACGCCCGCGTTGAAGACCTGGCTGACCCGGGCCGAGAACTCGTCGCTCTCCAGGCCCTTTTGTTCGAGTAGGTCCTTGATCGAAGACACGAGACGGTGCTCGACGGATTTGATGTAGCGCTCGATGTCCAGACGCTGGAACAGGTTGTGGGGGTGCCGTTCGGCGACCTCCTCGCGCAGCGCATTGATGTGCATCGGCGCCGCCGGCACGTCCCAGCCCTCAGCTTGAGCCTGACTGCGTTCGGCCACCGGCGTTGCCGGCCTCCACACCAGCCGGAAGCGACGCAGCAGCAGCGCCGTCTGTGCGGGCCAGGCGCGCAGTATGTCGCGCGGGATACAGAACGCTGCAGCCCACATGCCCGGGGCGATGGTCCGGATCGATCGACGGTAGCGGCGCTGCACGGGAAGCAGGACCCTGACGCTGGCCTCGAGGTAGAGGATGTCGCCGTCAGTGGTGGCCCGCACGAACGTCGTCGTACTCAGGTCCTCCTCCCAGCTGCCGACACGGATGCCCAGCATGTGGCGGGCCTCCTCATCCTCGTCGGCCAGGACGTCGACAGCCGGAGCTCTGCCGATCAGAGAGGGATGCCCGTGGGGCGCGAAGACGTAGTCCCGCAGGGTCAGCTGCTGCAGCCGAGCGCCTCGACGCGGCTC
Organism: Streptomyces sp. NPDC051677; assembly: GCF_044453465.1. NCBI lineage: Bacteria > Bacillati > Actinomycetota > Actinomycetes > Kitasatosporales > Streptomycetaceae > Streptomyces > Streptomyces sp. NPDC051677. The sequence goes on along the minus strand of NZ_JBITCT010000032.1, from coordinate 127,758 downwards.
GATCGCCTGAAAGCGCTGCATTCCCTCGCGGATGGCGTCAACGACCTCCGTGTGCACCAGCAGGGGGCCGCTGTGTTCCGCGGGCGGTTTGACGAGCCGAAGATGCGAAGCGCTCTGCTCGGGCGCCGTGGGCTTTCGGCGCAGGTGCGTGGCGAACGACCATGCCGGGAACTGCTCAAGCTCCTCGCCTGCGCCGTAGAAGGCGTCATCGGCGTATTCGACATGAGCCAACAGTTCCAGCTCCGCCAGGCGCCGCAGACCACGAGAGGTGCGCGTCTCGACGTGTCTCCACAACACCCAGTCCAACCTGGGGCGCAGACCGGGGGCCCGGCGGATCTCCTCCCAGCGGCGTCGCCGCACCGCTCGCTCCGCGGCCGAGACCACGCCCAGCGCCGCCGGCAACCCCGCGAGCATCCAGGTACCGGTGACCCGGGCGGCCTCGGTCAGGGCAGCGGACGGCGCCTGCCCCCACGAGCCTCCCGCAGCCGACCACACGGCGAACCCCAGCAAGGCGGCGTACAAAGCCCAGGACGACACGACGACCGACGTCAGCGACGCCAGCGCCAGCCGCCGGACCACGGAAGGCTTCTGCCCGGTGCGCCGCCACCGCGTCCTCCATAGCCGCCGCAACCGGACCGCGGTGGCGACGTACAAGAAGAACAACGCGGAAAACGGCTCCACGCACAGCGCCACACCCAACACCGCCACGGCCGCCATCTCGCGTGCGGCGTCCAGGCGTTGAGCCCGCACACAGTGCCAGGCGACAGCACACGGGTCCACACCGTAGGCCGGAGGCAAGAACCGCTCAGAAGGCGACACCAGACGCAGCAGCATCCCGTCGCGGAACGCACGGTGGTTGTAGGCAGCCGCGCACAGGAACCGCGTCACCCGGCTGGGGCCGCTCGGCCTGTCTGCCTCGCCGCCCGCTGCCGCCGGTACGGCCGGATGCACCTCGGCCTGCCCGGCCCGTGACGCCGCCACCACCTCACCCCCTGATCCAACTGGCCGACGTCGTGCTCTGTTGGCGCAGTGCGGTGTCAGGCCGGTCGCAATTTGTACAACCATCCGCACAGTCTGTACAGGGCGGCCCCGGGCGGATGACACGAATCGAGCCACCTCTGTCGACCGCCACCGCGCGGTCACGCTGATGGGCCGTCAACTGCTCCTGCGGAGGGGGGCGTCGACACCTGCCGGTCGACCACGGCTCTCAGGGACCCCAGCGGTCCGGCTCACCCGGCCGCAGGCCCGGCAACAGGATTTGGTTCTCCCGCACGATGCTCTGTACGTCCAACCATGCCCCGTACACCGCGGCAAGGTGCGGGCCACCGCTCCCCGCCATGACCTGGTCGCGGTACCCGTGCATTTCTGACGCCGGCATCCTGCCCACCCAGCCGACGTACTCAAGGAGCGTCATCCCACGGTTACGAGCGTCCTCGGCGAGAACGTCCCGCTGGCTGTCGTCGAGCAGGTGGACCCGCTCCGCGTGGACTCTGAAACGGGTTCGGCTGCCATCGGGTGACTCTTCGACGGTCCAGCCATCGTTGTCGTTGCGTCGAGTGGTCATGGTCACGATTATGTGTCCGCTCCCAGCGCACAGTCACCCCTTCAACGTGGCACTGACCGCCGGACACCACCCAACCAGCATGCAAATCAGCCCTGTTCGGGCTTCGAGTCGAGCAAAGGCCCAGCTCGGGATCGGCGCCGGCGCCATCGGAGCATCCACGGTCCGCATGGCGGACGCGCAAACCGGCCAACCGCCCCAACAGCAGCCCTGGGCGGCCGAAGAATGCTCAACGGACAGCCCCGGATCGACTGGCTTCCGAACTCACTCATGAACGACACCCGTTTGCTCAGCACGCGGCCGAGTTCGCCGGTCCGCGCGACGGTGTCAGCTACGGGCCCGAGGGCGGCGTTCTCCCTCGGCTTCGCTGCTCTCTGCGCTCGCCAGAATCGCGCTCGCGACGACATCGAAGAGGTGATCGGAGCGTGGGGTGAACGAAGCTTGATCGCCCAGCCAAGCCAGCGCCGCTACCAGCGCAAACAGGTCGGTGCCGTCGATGTCGGTCCGTGCCGCGCCCGCGGCCTGAGCACGGGCGAGGAGCCGGGTGCCCGCGGCGCGCATGGTGACGCACGAAGCATGGAGTGCGGACTCGGCGTCCTCGATGGCGGCCGCCATCAGTGCCACGACGCCCCGATACTCACGTGCGCAGGTGACGCAGTCGCGTAGCCACGAAACCAGAGCATCTTCGGGTGAGTTCGACGTTGCGAGTTCGCCTGCCGTTGCCGTCAGCTCGTCGAAGCGCGTGCGGAGCAGGGCGTCGAGCAGCGCCTCGCGCGTCGGGAAGTGACGGAGCAGCGTCGCCAGCCCTACGCCGGCCCTGCGTGCGATGTCGCGCAGCGATGCGTCGACGCCGTGCTCGGTGATGACGGCGCCCGCAACGGCGAGTACGTGGTCGTGGTTCTTCCTGGCGTCGGCCCGCATCTGCCCCTCTTGACTATCCGGATCAGTGATCCATATGATCTGGACCAGTGATCCGGATAACCGGATCACTGGTCCGATCAGCGTATCCCGCGGCGCGGGCAGGAGAAAAATGATGCCGACACGCACGATGGGGGCGATCCGCCTGCAGGAGCACGGCGGCCCCGAGGTGCTGCGTCATGAGGTGGTCCCGGTTCCCGAGCCGGGCCCGGGTGAAGTGCTCGTCCGCGTGCACGCGGTGGGCGTCAACCCTCCTGACTGGTACATGCGCGAGGGAATGCCCGACGTGCCTCCCGAGCTCAAACCCCCGTTCGACCTCCCCCTGATTCCGGGGACCGACGTCTCAGGCGTCGTGGAAGCCGTCGCCGCCGACGCCCGTGGCTTCGCGGTCGGAGACGAGGTGATCGGCCTTCTGCGCTTCCCCAGCGCTCTCCAAGGCAGCGCGTACGCCGAATACGTCACCGCGCCGGCGTCCGACCTGGCCCGCAAGCCGACTGGCATCGACCACGTGCACGCCGCCGGCCTGCCCATGGCGGGGTTGACGGCATGGCAGTTCCTGATCGAGCTCGGGCACGACCACCCCTCGCCGTTCCAAGAGGCCCGGCACCGCCCGATGGCACTCGCCGGCGGGACCACGGTGCTCATCAACGGCGCTGCCGGTGGCGTGGGGCACTTCGCTCTCCAGTTGGCCAAGTGGAAGGGAGCCCGCGTCATCGCCGTGGCCTCCGGCGCCCACGAGACGTTCCTGCGCGACCTCGGCGCCGACGAGTTCATCGACTACACCAAGGACCGGCCTGAGGAAGTCGCCCATGACGTCGATCTCGTCCTGGACGCCGTCGGAGGCCCCGACAGCAGGCGCTTCCTATGCACCCTCAAGCGCGGCGGGTCCCTCTACCCGGTGTACTTCGGCGAGTTCGACGACGAGGAGAACGCGAAGCTGGGCGTCACGGTCACGGCCACCCAGGTCCGCTCGAACGGTGCGCAGCTCGCCGAGCTGGGACGCCTGCTCGACGCGGGCACGGTCCGCGTGGCGATCGACAGCACATTCACGCTCGCGGATGCCCGGGCGGCGCACGAACGCGCCGCCCGGGGGCACCTCCAGGGCAAGATCGTGCTCACGGTCGCGTAGGACGAGCCTCTTCGCCGACGCGTCCGGCGCTCGTCCTCGGGACATCGCAGCCTCGGCCGCCGAACCCTCCGGGTCAGCGTGCTGCGCGGCGCGGTTGCGATACGGGTGAAGGGGTTGCGGACGGGGTCCAGGCGGTGGACCAGGTCAGCAGTGCAGTCGCGCAGGCGGGGCAGGGGGATGCGGGTTCGCGGGGGAGTCGGGCATCGGCGGCGAGGAAGCGGTGGGCCTGCGGCGACCAGGTCGCGCTGAGCGTGATCGGTACCGGGAAGATCGGAGCTCCTTGAGGTCCTCGGGCATCGGTGGAACGGCGACGTGCCCTTTCCGCGGGTCGTCCTCCTGGCCGCGGGAGAACTCCCAGGTGTTGTACGTCCGAGGAAAGCGATGAAGAACGGCCCGAGGAACTCGATCGTGGCCGTAGCGCCCAGGGGGATGTGGCTCACCGCCTCGTAGAACGCGAGATGGTGACCCGCCAGAAGCGCTCCGGCGCCGATGACCGTCCCTCAGGCGCCCTTCAGCGAACGCGGAGCCAGCCGGCGCGGGTGCCACAGCAGGCACAGCAGGCACAGGAGGACGCCGGCGATCAGCAGTCGCAGGAAAGCGACACCCGCGACGCCCACTTGTGGGTAGACCCGGGGTGCTCGGCCGCACCGAACTGGATTCCGCAGACGCCCCCCAGGACCAGCCCGGGCGCGGGGATCTTCCCCATGGCCGCGGTCGGTCCGCAGGCGGTGTTGTTCTCATGCATCGGGGTGACGGAGTCCCTGTTGATTCGTGAGGCGGTGCGGGTGGCGCTCAGTCGGCGATGCGGAGCAGCAGCTTGCCGGTCGAGGTGCGACCGCCCATCAGTCGGTGGGCGTCGGCCGCGTCCGACAGCGCGAACTCCGCCGTGACCGGAAGGTTCACGGTGCCGTTGCTGACGGTGCGGAAGGCGCGTTCGGCCAGGGCGCGCAGCGCGTCGGGCGCGGACTGCGCCAGCGCCAGGATGGAGAAGCCTCCGACGGACAGGCCGCGTGCGTAGAGCTCGGGCTGGCCCACGTGCCAGGGCTCGGCTCCGCTCGCGTTGCCGAAGGAGACCAGGCGTCCGTAGACGGCCAGGGCGTCGAGGCCGCGGCGCAGCGTGTCCCCGCCTACCGGGTCGAGGACCAGGTCGACGCCCCGGCCCGCGGTGGCGCGGCGCACGTCGTCGTCGAAGGTGTCGGCGCTGAACACCTCGTCGTAGCCGTGCTCGAGCGCGTGCCCGGCCTTGGCCGACGAGGAGACCACGCCGTACACCGCCGCGGCGCCTGCCGCCCGGGCCAACTGGCCGGCCACCGTGCCGATACCGCCCGCCGCGCCGTGCACGAGCACCGTCTGTCCCGCGCGCAGCCCTCCCGCCTCGTGGAGCAGGGCATGCGCGGTCGGCACCACGGTGGGCAGGGTGGCGGCGGTGCGCAGGTCCATGCCCTCCGGGAGCGGGAAGACGGTGGCGGTGTCGGCGACGACCACCTCGGCGTAGGCGCCGCCGCCGACCAGCGCGGCGACCTCCTGGCCCGGGGCGAGGCCCTCGACGCCGTCACCGACGGCCCGGATCCGCCCGGAGACCTCCAGGCCGGGGCGGAAGGGCAGCGACTGCACCCGGTAGCCCTCGGCGCGTGCCTTGAGGTCCGCGAAGTTCACGCCCGCGTACGCGGCGTCGATGCTCACCTGTCCCGGCCCCGGCTCGGGGGTCTCGGCCTGCATGACCCGCAGCACCTCGGGGTCGCCGTACTCCTGGAACTCGACTGCACGCATGAGTGGGACGCACCTTCCGACAGAGTGTTCAACGGGAATCGAACACCGGGACTGTAAGATATTCATCGAACACAATGCAAGCGTGCGCTTTGGATCAGTGGCGCCGCGGTACAGGTGTGCATGGCGAGGGGAAGGGCATGTCGAACGAGGCCGCAAGTGGCGGTCACCGAGCGGCGCCGGTCCACACGGACCCGGAGGATGTGACCGTCCTGTCCGCGCTGTCCGCGGTCGCCGATCCGGTGCGCATCCAGTTGATCCGCGAACTGGCGGGCTCCGCCGACTGGACCCGCAGCTGCGGCAGCTTCGACGTGCCCGTCGGCAAGGCTGCTCTCAGTCACCACTTCTCCGTCCTGCGCGGAGCCGGCCTCGTCGAACAGCGGGACGAGGGGGCCAGGCGGCTCAACCGGCTGCGCCGCGAGGAGTTCGAGGCGCGCTTTCCCGGGCTGCTCGACCTCCTGATCCGCGGTGACGGCTCGGAGTGAGCCTCCCTTCGGCTGTCCGCCACTCATGGGGCGGAGCCGAAGCCCGCTCGTTTCCCGGCAGCCTCCTGGGGGTCGGCACCTCGGTACGGCAGGTGGTTCGCGCCGACCGCTTCCTGCGCTTCGGCGAGGACAACGAGATCTCGGGGAATTATCGTTGCCGGCGCGCACGCGGGCTCCGCCGTCCGGCGTGCAGCACGCCGGGAGGGTGTGCGCCGCACCTTGTGACGTGGTGCTCGGCGACGATCGGCCTGGACGCGTCTCGGGAAGTCTCGCCCCGTCAGAGCGCGTCCTCCCGCCGGCAGGCACGACTCGTACACCCCGGCGGGAGGAGAGTTCACCAGACGCGGCTGCAGCCCGAGGGGGCCCGCTCCGGGTAGTAGTTGCACACGTTGATCTGTACGCCGTCCACGTTGGACAGCGGGGTGCTGTACGTTCCGTTGACCTTGACGCGCTTCTGAGAGGTCCAGCTCCACTGGCCGTTCTGGTACTTCCAGTAGCTCAGGTAGAGGCCGCCCGCCCAGCCGTCGCCGGGGCACTTGTCCCGGACGGTGATGTTGAAGTAGGCGTTGTAGGTGTCACGTCCCTGGGCGTTTCCGGTCCAGGCGTAGCTGTAGGTGCCCCCGGCGTCCGCGCAGCCGTTGTTGCTCTCGCCGTAGACGCTGGCCGCCTGCGCCGTGCCCGAGAAGGCGACGGTGGCCACGGCGGCCAGGGTCACGCCGATGCCCGCTTTTCCGATCCGCGATGCCAAACCCGTCTTTTCCACTGGTGCTCCCTTGTGTGAGCCGTGCGCTGTGGTGTGAGCGCTTGGACGGGGAACAGGCTTGCCGACGCCGGAAGAGCAGCACAGTGAAACCACGTGTCCCGGACAGGAGCGGGCTGTCCGGGCTGGTCGCAGCCTTGTCCGAACCTCGGCTCGGACAGCGAGCCATGACGGAACGCGCGGATGTCTCTTGGGCAGGAACGCCGCGAAGTGACGCACCTGGGGTGCCTGGGGGAGTTGCCGAAGCGGCTGAGGTCGCGCGGACCCGTCGATCCGAGGGACTCCACGGCTTCCGGAGCGTCCATGCTCGCGGTCCCGGGTGGCCGTTGCCCAGGGCGGTTGAACAACGGCACAGTCGGCTCAGTCGCGGGTCGGCGGCGTGTAGAAGTCGCCGACGGACGTCCAGATGCCGTTCTTCACGACCATGCGCTGCATGCTGCGGTGCCGAAGTGGTCGCCGGCGCTGAATTTCATCACCGGCGACACCCCGGGTCCACATCGCACGCCTTCCGGTACGCCGCGGTGATGGACCGGGACGCGACGGGCCCCTTGACGGCCCTCGCGATCTAAGCGAACACCTTCGCGTTGCTCCAGCCCCACAGGGCGAGGAACCCGGCCGGTCCGGCCGGGCTCGTACTTGGCCATCTCATCAACGGCTCGTGGAAGCCGAAGACCCGCATGGCCTGACGCACCCGGCCGCGCTCCGGCAGAACGTTGACCACAGGTCCGCGCGACGAGTCCCGCCCCCATGGCGTTCAGCTGCTGCAATGACGCGGGTGCGGCCGACCGGAAGCCTCTGACTCAGGCGGACTGCGAGGACTCCTCGGCAGATGCGGCCGGCGCAGTGGCGTCGGAGGCGGTGTAGAACACGGACGAGCCCTGCTTGGTTCGCTGTGCCTGGTTCTTGGCCACGAGCCCTTCCAGCGTCGTACGCACCACGGTGGTCTTGACCCCCCGCTCGGGATGCTGCTGCCCCAGCGCGGTGCTGATCTCGGCAGCCGAGCGGGGCTCGTCCTGGCCGGCCAGGTGTGTCCGCACCAGCTCCACCAGCGTGGGCGCAGCCGGCTGTGCGGCTGATTGCGCGTCGGTGGCCTTCTTGCCGGTCCGCTTCTTCGCCGGTGCGCTCTGCTTGGTCTTCGTCTTCTCGTCCGCGCCGGATGCCGCCGCGGTCTTCTTGCGGGGCGCGGGCACCGGTGCGACAGGCTCGGCCGCGGGTGCATCGGACGTCGCGGGCCCGCCGAGGGCCTGCTGCAGGTTCACCAGCACGGTGTGATCGTGCCGCATGGCAGCCAGCTTCTCCTGCAGCGCTTCGATCTCACCGCTGAGGTGTTCCTGTTCCTTGAGGTTGCGTTCCAGGTCGCCTGCCACCTGGGTGCTGTACTGGGAGGTCAACTCGGTGGTCTGGGCAGTGGTTTCGGACATGACACTCACACCTTTCCTGGGTTCCGCCGCCGATGAGCGGCGCGTTCATGGCGTACGCGATACCAAAGATTCATGCTGTGCAGCCCGCTGGCGCGGGTGCAGAGACAGTCACTGTCGCATAGCTGCGTTGTAGCGATAGTACGGAAGACGGCCGCGTTGTTCTCTGCTGTATGGCTGAGAAGGGAAGAGTTGGTGATGCGATGCAGCCTTCCGGTGTGCCTCGTCGGTGTCGCGTTGACGGTGCCAGGGGTGCCAGGAGTGCCATGAGTGTCCGCACAGGCGGGCGATGACAGTCATGTCAGCGGCGTCGCCGGACAGGTCGGTGTGGGCTGCCGGCGCCGGGGTCGTCAGGCGTTCTGCTGTCGCCCGGGCGGTGGGCAGTTCGAGCCGGCAGTCCCGGGCCTGCTACTGCCACACCTCGACGCCCCGGTACAGACGCATGCCGCGCAGACGGCCGGCCGACAATCGGGCGCCGCCGTCGCCAGGTCCGTCCGGCGGCTCGCGCCCACTGCATGCGTGCGTCGGGCGCTCGTGGCGTCCGGCGCACGCACGGGTTGGTGACTCATGCGGCTCGCCGGGAGCCGGAGGCCGACCGGCGTCGCCCCGCGACTGTCGGGGCCGTGGCTGTGGTGGCTCGTCGCCGGTAGACCAGGTACGGCCGGGCGAGGTATCCGATGGGAGCGCTCCATGCGTGGACCAGGCGGGTGAACGGCCAGGCGGCGAAGAGCAGGCAGGCGGTCAGGGCGTGCAACTGGAACAGCAGCGGGGCGCCGGCGATCGCCTCGGGCCGCGGCTGGAGGACGAACAGGCCGCGGAACCAGACGGAGACGGTGGAGCGGTAGTCGTAGCCGGCGCCGAACACGTTGTGTGTGGCGGTGGCCGTGATGCCCAGCAGGACGGTCGCGGACAGCAGCGGGAAGAGCAGTTTGTCACTGCGGTCGGTGCCGAGCCGGATCGACCGCGTCAGCAGCCGACGAGCGCACAGCATGCCGAGTCCGGTGACCATGGCGACGCCTGCCACGGAACCAGCCCAGACAGCCATGGTGTGGTAAGCGTGCTCGGTGATGCCCACGGCCTCGGTCCAGGCATCGGGAACCGCGAGGCCCACGACATGTCCGGCGATCACCATGAAGGCGCCCAGATGGAACAGCGGGCTGCCCCAGCGCAGCCAGCGGTGTTCGAGGAGCTGGGTGGTGCGCGAGGTCCAGCCGAACTGGTCCTTCCGGTAGCGCCAGACATGCCCGACGACGAACACCGCGAGGCACATGTAGGGAACGGCGACCCACAGGAGGAGGTCGGCGCCGCTGGTGGACGCGGCGGCCAGGGGGGTGGGCGCGGCGTTCATCGGGGGCCTTCCGTACGGCTGGTCGGAGCGGGCGGCAGACAGGTCGGCGGGGCAGGCGCCGGCGGCACGAAGGCGCTCGGGGGTGCGAACTCGCCGTCTCCATAGGCGCCGTAGGGATCGAGGCCGACCTCTTCATTCGGCGGGCCCTCGGCGACGAGCTGGGCGACCGCGGCGCGGTCGGCCTCGGTGGGCGGCGGCAGCAGAGTGAGCAGCGCGGCCAGGACGTGCCGGTACGGGGAGTCGGCGTCGGTCAGCGCCTGGTGGATCAGCTCCAGTCCGCGTCGGTGCTGGCGCAGTGGCGCCTCGCCACCACCCGGGCCTGCAAGGGCGGCGAACTCCAGCACGACCGGCAGGTGGTCGGGCAGTTCGCCGCCGTCGGTGTCCCAGCCCGCGGCCTTGTACCGCTGGTTGAGGGTGAGCAGGGCCATGCCCCGGCGGCGGGTGTCGCCGTGCAGGTAGTAGGTGAGGTAGAGGCTGCTGCTGCGGCGCAGGTCGAACGTCTCGACGTAGTGTCGCTCCAGCGCCTCGGGGGCCTGTGCGCCGAACCAGTCGGTGAACCGGGCCAGGTGCTCCGCCGCCGGCGTGGCCGGAAGGGCTTCCACTACGGTCGTCAACTCGGCCCGGCCTGACGTCAGTTCGGAGTCGGGGTACTGCAGGAGCAGCGACACGAGTCGCAGTGTCAGGGCTCGGCCCGCCGTCTCTTCGGGTGTGAGCCGGGACGGGCGGCGTACGGCTGCCCGGACGCGGGTGCGGACCAGGGCGGGAATCGTTGAGGGCAGCGGGCTCACGGACGTCCTCCGGCAGTGGTGTCGCGGCGCAGGGCGGGGATGCCGAGCATGACCTTGCGGGGCTCGGCGTCGCCGGACGTTTCGACCGGGCAGCGGTTCTCCATCGCGGTCAGGGCGGCTGCGTCCTCCTTGTGGGCCGCGGGGACGACGTACCGGTCGGCGTACTTGGCGACGGCGAGGAGGCGGTGCAGGTCCTCCGCCTCACGGGCGGTGAGCCCAACGGCCGTCAGCGCGGTCTCGTCGCCGGACTCACCGAGGGTGCGTCCGCGCATGTACGAGCGAAGCGCGGTGAGTTTCATCAGCACGCCGGCGACGACGTCGGTGTCTCCGGCGGTGAACAGTTCCGCCAGGTACTCCAGCGGGATGCGCAGCCGGGTGACGGCGGCGAAGACGTGGTCGGGGTCGTCCTGGTCGCCGCCCGCCGCGTCGACGGCGTCGAGGACGGGAGAGAGGGGCGGGACGTACCAGACCATGGGCAGCGTGCGGTACTCCGGGTGCAGCGGCAGCGCCACTTTGTAGCGCATGACCAGGTCGTACACCGGGGAGCGGCGGGCCGCGTCCAGCCAGTCCTCCGGGATACCCGACTCGCGTGCCGCCGCGCGCACTTCGGGGTCGTGCGGATCGAGGAACACTCCGCGCTGGGCGTCGAGGAGGTCCTTCTCGTCCGGAGTGGCGGCGGCCTCGCCGACGCGGTCGGCGTCGTACAGGAGCAGGCCGAGGTAGCGGAGCCTGCCGACGCATGTCTCGGAGCAGACGGTGGGCTGTCCGGCCTCGATGCGCGGGAAGCAGAAGGTGCACTTCTCGGCCTTGCCGGTGGCGTGGTTGACGTACACCTTCTTGTACGGGCACGCCGTCACGCACATCCGCCAGCCGCGGCAGCGGTCCTGGTCGACCAGGACGATGCCGTCCTCGACCCGCTTGTACAGCGCGCCCGACGGGCAGGCTGAGACGCAGGCCGGGTTGAGGCAGTGCTCGCACAGGCGAGGCAGGTGGAAGAGGAAGGTCTGCTCGAACTCGAACTTGACCTTCTGCGCCCACTCGCCGGTCAGGTTGGGGTCGCCGCCGGCGTTCTCGGGGGCGCCGCCGAGGCCGTCTTCCCAGTTGGCGCCCCAGGCGATGGCGGTGGGCTTGCCGGTGAGGACCGAGCGGGGCCGGGCGACGGGCATGTCAGGACCGGCCGGCGCGCTGACCAGGTTGTCGTAGTCGTAGGTGACCGGCTCGTAGTAGTCCTCGATGGACGGCAGGTCGGGGTTGGAGAACAGCGACAGCAGCCGCTTGAGCCGGCCCCCGGAGCGCAGGACTAGCCGTCCGCGCTTGTCGAGCATCCAGCCGCCCTTCCACTGTTCCTGGTCCTCGTAGCGGCGCGGGTAGCCGACACCCGGCTTGGTCTCGACGTTGTTGAACCAGGCGTACTCGACGCCGGTGCGGTTGGTCCACGTCTGCTTGCAGGTGACCGAGCAGGTGTGGCAGCCGATGCACTTGTCGAGGTTCATCACCATCGCGATCTGTGCCATCACTCGCATCTCAGTACTCCACTTGCTGGCTGCGGCGGCGGATGACGGTGACCTCGTCGCGCTGGTTGCCGGTCGGGCCGTAGTAGTTGAAGGCGTAGGTGAACTGGGCGTAGCCGCCCGCGAGGTGGGTGGGCTTGAGCAGCAGCCGCGTGAGGGAGTTGTGGATGCCGCCGCGCTTGCCGCTGACCTCGGTCTTCGGGACGTTCACGGTGCGGTCCTGGGCGTGATGCATGTACACCGTGCCCTCGGGCATGCGGTGGGTGACCACGGCACGGGCGGCGACGACGCCGTTGCGGTTGTACGCCTCGATCCACTCGTTGTCCTTCACGCCGATCTTCTCGGCGTCGCCGGTGGACATCCAGATCGTGGGTCCGCCGCGGGACAGGTCGAGCATGTACTTGTTGTCCTGGTAGTTCGAGTGGATGGACCACTTCGAGTGCGGGGTCAGGTAGCGGACTGTGACCTCCGCCCGGCCGTCCTCGCGCAGATACTCGTCGCCGTAGTGCCGGGGTGCGTTCAACGGGGGCCGGTAGACAGGCAGTTGCTCACCGAGTTCGGTCATCCAGTCGTGCTGGACGAAGAAGTGCTGGCGGCCGGTGAGGGTGTGCCAGGGCTTCTTGTGCTCGGTGTTGATGACGAAGGGGGAGTAGCGCCGACCGCCGGTCTCGCTGCCCGACCACTCGTACGAGGTGATGACCGACCGGGGCTGGGTGCGGGTGTCGGCGAAGGTGATCCGCTCGGCCTCGCGTTCGGCGGCGAGTTCCGCCAGGCCCTCGCTGCCGGTCCGCCGCTCCAGTTCGCGGAAGCCCTCGGTGGCCAGTCGGCCGTTGGTGGTGCCGGACAGGGCGAGGATCGCCTCGCACATGTGCGACGCGGTGGCGAGGGAGGGCCGTCCGGCGGCGACGCCGTCCCTGACGGTTCCGTTGCGGTGCCGGAGGTCGTCGATCTCCTGGTTCGGGTGGACGGTGACGCCCTTGGTGGTGGTGCCCAGCGTGTCCAGCAGCGGGCCGACGGCGCGCATCTTCTGCGCGATGGCGGCGTAGTCGCGTTCGATGACGACGAGCTTGGGCATGGTGCGCCCGGGGACCGGCTCGCACTCCCCGTTCCGCCAGTCCCGCACCACGCCGCCGGGCTGGGCGAGCTCGTCGGGGGTGTCGTGCAGCAGCGGCACCGCCAGGACGTCGGTACGTGTCCCCAGGTGCTCGGCCGCCAGTTCGCTGAACCTGTCGGCGATCGTGAGGAAGCTGTCGTAGTCGGTGCGGGCCTGCCAGGGCGGTGCGATCGCGGGGGTGAAGGCGTGCACGAAGGGGTGCATGTCCGTGCTGGACAGATCGTCCTTCTCGTACCAGGTCGCGGCCGGCAGGACGACGTCGGAGAGGAGGCTGGTGGAGGTCATCCGGAAGTCCATGGTGACCAGGAGGTCGAGCTTGCCCTCGGGCGCCTCCTCCCGCCACACCACGTCCTTCGGCCGGTGCTCGGGCGGGGTCTCCTCGGAGCGGACCGCCGCGTCCGTGCCGAGCAGGTGGCGCAGGAAGTACTCGTTGCCCTTGCCGGAGGAGCCGAGCAGGTTGGCCCGCCACACCGTCAGGACGCGGGGGAAGTTGGCGGGGTCGTCGGGGTCCTCGGCGGCGAACCGCAGCCGCCCGGACTTCAGCTCGTCCACGATGTGCTCGGCGACGGGACGGCCCGCGGCGGCCGCCTCGTCCGTGAGGTCGAGGGGGTTGCGGTTGAAGCCGGGGTGGCCGGGCGTCCAGCCCAGCCGGATCGCCTGAGCCAGGCAGTCGGCGAACCCCTTGCCCTTGAACCGCCCTTCGCCGAGCGGGGAGGCCAGCTCGTCGGGCCCGAACGCCTCGTAGCGCCACTGGTCGGAGTTCAGATACCAGTACGACGTGCCGGCCATGTGCCGGGTGGGTCGCTGCCAGTCGAAGGCGAACGACAGATGCTGCTGCCCGGTGACCGGGCGGACCTTCTCCTGGCCGACGTAGTGGGCCCAGCCGCCGCCGTTGACGCCCTGGCAACCGGTCATCGTGATCAGGGCCAGGAAGGCGCGGTAGATGGTGTCGGAGTGGAACCAGTGGTTGGTGCCGGCACCCAGCGCGATCATGGACCGGCCGTTGGTGCGCTCGGCGTTGCGGGCGAACTCGCGGGCGATGCGGGCCGCCTGCTCCGCCGGCACGGACGTGACCGTCTCCTGCCAGGCGGGTGTGTACGGCTCGGTCGCATCCTCGTACGACGACGGCCAACTGCCCGGCAGGCCGGGGCGGGAGACGCCGTACTGCGCCAGCATCAGGTCGAAGACCGTGGTGACGAGCTGCCCGCCGATCCGCTGGACGGGCACCCCGCGCACCATGACCGAACCCCCCTCCGTGGGGCCCTCGTCGAACCGGGGCAGCACGACGGGCGCCGTGTCCTCGGCGGATTCCAGCAGGCTCAGCTCGGGCACGACCTCACCCAGGTCAAGGTTCCAGCGGCCTCGCCCGGCCTCCCCCCACCGGAAGCCGAGCGAGCCGCCGGGGACCACCGGTTCGCCGGTGGCCCCGTCCAGGAGGACTGTCTTGAACTCGGCGTGTTCCTCGTCGCGGCCGAGATCGGCGGCGGTCAGAAACCCGCCCGGGACGAGGCCATGGGCGCTCTCCCGGAGCGTCACCAGAAACGGAGCGTCGGTGAACTTGCTCAAGTAGTCCTGGAAATAGGGAACTTCGCGGTCGACGAGGAACTCGCGCAGGATCACGTGCCCCATCGCCATCGCCAGCGCGCCGTCCGTGCCCGGGTGCGGGGCGACCCATTCGTCGGCGTGCTTGACGTTGTCGGCGTAGTCGGGGCTGACCGCGACGACCTTGGTGCCGTTGTAGCGGGTCTCGGTGAGGAAGTGCGCGTCCGGGGTGCGGGTGACGGGGATGTTGGAGCCCCACATGATCAGATAGCCGGCGTTCCACCAGTCCGCCGCCTCGGGGACGTCGGTCTGGTCGCCGAAGACCTGCGGCGAGGCGATCGGCAGGTCGGCGTACCAGTCGTAGAAGGACAGCAGTGTGCCGCCGATCAGTGAGTGGTACCGGGCGCCGGCTGCGAAGGACGCCATCGACATCGCCGGGATCGGGGAGAAACCGGCGACGCGGTCGGGACCGTAGGCCTTGACCGTGTGTACCTGGGCGGCGGCGACCAACTCGGACACCTCGTCCCAGTCGGCGCGCACCAGGCCGCCCTTGCCGCGGGCCCGCTTGTAGGCGCGGGCCTTGGCCGGGTCGCCGGTGATCTCGGCCCAGGCCGCCACCGGGTCGCCGAGCCGCTTGCGGGCCTCGCGCCACAGCTTGAGCAGCGCGCCGCGCACATACGGGTAGCGGACCCGACTGGGGGAGTACGTGTACCAGGAGAACGAGGCCCCGCGCGGGCAGCCGCGCGGCTCGTACTCGGGGCAGTCGGAACCGATCGACGGGTAGTCGGTGGCCTGGTGCTCCCAGGTGATGATGCCGTCCTTGACGTACACCATCCACGAGCAGGAGCCGGTGCAGTTCACGCCGTGGGTGGAGCGCACGACCTTGTCGTGGGCCCACCGGTCCCGGTAGAAGCCCTCCCACTTACCGTCGTTCTCGCCGAACACGGCGCGTCCGTCGGCCGACACCTCACGGCGGGTGAGCAGCCTGCGGGCGGCCAGCGGCCAGCCCTCACCGGCGCTCGCCGCCCGACGCCGTGCGTTCTGATCGTTCTCCATGGCCGGGAACGCTAGGCGGAGCGGGCCCTGGCCCACCTGGGGCCGACGGTCCCGGCCGGATGGCCGTCCGGCCCACTCCGGGGCGGGACTGTCGGCCCTGTCGGGGAAGACCATCGGCCGCCGCGCCGCCCACCGCCGCCGGTGGATGCTGACGGCGACCGATCCGGAGGCAGTTCCGTGCACGACCACATCGACCGCGCCCAAGGCCGATTCCACCGCTGTCGCTCGCGGTGGGTACCGCGCACGGTCCGGCCCGGCCATCGTCCGGCCGCCCGCCTCGTCTGCCCTGACTCCAGGGCGGCCGGACACAGCACGCGGGCGCTGGGAAGGGCCGGGCGATGAGCGCCGCCGCCCACGCCGTCCGCCGTCAGCGGCACGACGCGGGGGAGCACCCGTTCATCGTCATCTGGGAGTCCACCCGGGCCTGCCCACCGGCCTGCCTGCACTGCAACGCCGAGGCCGTGCCCGACCGCGACCCGCGCGAGCCGGACACCGGGCCCTGTTCGTTCTGGTGATGCTTGCCGCGGCCGGACACTGAATCGTCCACGCCGGGGGCCGCGCGGACCTGGCGCGGGCCCGGGCGGTCTTCGCCCTCGTGATCACCACCGAACCCTGCTGGACGCAGCCACCGTGGAGTCGCTCCTGGCAGCCGCCGCGGCACCGTCGATCCACAACGCCCAGCCCTGCTGATCCAGCCGACCCGCCCTTCAGTTCTGCTGAATTGCTAAATTTCGCAATTGGTTAGATGCTGTGTTTGCTGAGTTCGCAGGTAGCCGCGGGTCCAGCCTTTCGCGCCCGCCCTCACGGCGGGGCTCGTAGAGGAAGCCGAGGGTCGTGTCCGTTCCGCTGTACCAGGCCAAGGCCGAGTTCTTCCGGATGCTGGGGCATCCCGTACGGATACGGGTGCTGGAGCTGCTGCAGGACGGGCCGATGCCGGTGCGGGACCTGCTGGCCGCCATCGAGGTGGAGCCCTCCGGCCTGTCGCAGCAACTGGCGGTGCTGCGCCGCTCAGGGATCGTCGCCTCGACACGGGAGGGGGCGACCGTCGTGTACGAGCTGGCCGGTGGGGACGTGGCCGACCTGATGAAGGCCGCGCGGCGGATCCTGACCGAGATGCTGTCCGGGCAGGGCGAGCTGCTCGCCGAGCTGCGGGAAGCCGAGGTCGCCGCGCGATGACCTCGCAGATCAGCCGGGTCTGGGCCCGGATCGTCGCATTGTCGCCCACCCGCGCCGATCTGGCGGAGATGCGCCGCGATCCTCGTCGGGACCTGCTGGCCGGGCTGACCGTGGCCGTCGTGGCGCTGCCGCTGGCCCTCGGCTTCGGCGTCTCCTCCGGGCTCGGTGCGGAGGCGGGACTGGCGACCGCGGTGGTCGCGGGCGCGCTGGCCGCGCTCTTCGGCGGATCGAATCTGCAGGTGTCCGGGCCGACCGGCGCCATGACGGTGGTCCTCGTCCCCATCGTGGGCGAGCACGGGCCGACGGGTGTTCTCACGGTCGGTCTTATGGCCGGCGTGATGCTGGTGGCGCTGGCCGCGCTGAAGGCCGGCCGCTACATGCAGTACATTCCCGCCCCCGTGGTCGAGGGCTTCACCCTCGGCATCGCCTGCGTGATCGGTCTGCAGCAGGTCCCGAACGCCCTCGGCGTGGCCAAGCCCGAGGGCGACCGGGTGCTGGTGGTGACCTGGCGGGCCGTCGAGGAGTTCGTCCGGTCCCCGAACTGGACCGCTCTCTGCCTCGCCGCCGCGGTTGCTTTGGTCATGCTGGCCGGGGCGCGGTGGCGGCCGACCGTTCCGTTCTCCATCCTGGCCGTGATCGGCGCGACGGTGGTCGCAAAGGCCGCCGGACTGGACGCGGCGAAGCCGATCGGTGACCTGCCTCAAGGCTTGCCCGCGCCCTCGTTGTCCTTCCTGGACCTGGGCGCTCTGGGTTCCCTGCTCGCCCCGGCCGTGGCGGTCGCCGCCCTGGCCGCTCTGGAGTCCCTGCTCTCGGCCTCGGTCGCCGACGGCATGACGGTCGGACAGCGACACGACCCCGACCGGGAGCTGTTCGGCCAGGGCCTCGCGAACATCTTCGCCCCGCTCTTCGGCGGCGTCCCGGCCACGGGCGCGATCGCCCGCACCGCGGTCAACGTCCGCACCGGCGCGAGCTCCCGCCTCGCCGCCCTCACCCACGCCGCGATCCTCGCCGCGATCGTCTTCGCCGCGGCGCCCCTGGTCTCGCAGATCCCGCTCGCCGCCCTCGCCGGCGTCCTGCTGGCCACCGCAGTCCGCATGATCGAGGTCGGCTCGCTGAAGGCCATGGCGAAGGCCACCCGCTCCGACGCCCTGATCCTCGTCCTCACTGCCGTCGCGACCCTGGCCCTGGACCTCGTGTACGCCGTGATCATCGGACTGGCCGTCGCGGGCGCCCTCGCCCTGCGCGCGGTGGCCAAGCAGGCCCGCTTCGACCAGGTGCCGCTCGACCGGGGCGACCACAGCGCCGAGGAACACGCCCTGCTGGCCGAGCACATCGTCGCCTACCGCATCGACGGCCCGCTGTTCTTCGCCGCCGCCCACCGCTTCCTGCTGGAGCTGACCGACGTCGCCGACGTCCGGGTCGTCATCCTGCGCATGTCCCGGGTGTCGACGATGGACGCCACCGGCGCCCTCGTCCTGAAGGACGCCGTGGAGAAGCTGCGGCGCCGCGGCATCCTCGTCCTCGGCTCCGGGATACGCACCGGCCAGCGCCAGGTCCTGGACTCCGTCGGCGCATTGGACCTGCTGCGGCACGAGGGCCGGGAGTACGCCACCACCCCCGAAGCGATCCACGCCGCCCACCAGCACCTGCAGACAGCCGGAGTCCTGCCCGTCCCGACTTCCCGGAAGTCCCGAACCTCCGACGAGGAAGCCCTGCGATGAGCACCGCCCCCGCCACCCGCGCCACCCGCCGTAGGGTCGAGGTCTCCGGCGGGGAGGCCCGAGGGGGCAGTCGCGCTCGGTGTTCGTCGGCGCCGGCTGATGGGCATGGCCGCCGAGGGACGTTTTTCAGCATGCGGGGGTACGCCGCAGCGCGGGCAGGAGTTGTCCGAGCAGCGTCGGCGGTGGGGTGGCAGTCGGGGGTGCCCCTGACGCAAGAACCTCCCTCACACAACCTCACGAATTGCTAATATTGGCAATTCTTGAGGTTGTCACCGCTTGATTCGGCGGCACGGTTCCTCACCGTGAGTTCGGTGCTGCCGGTGCCGCGCGCGAGGATGGGCCGCATGTTCTCGACGAGTGGATGGATGCGAGGCGCCGAGGCCCGGCCGGAGACGCCGTGTCGCTGTACCGGGGAGGGCACGGCCAGATGAGTACGCCGCTGTACCAGCTGAAGGCCGAGTTCTTCAAAACCCTCGGTCACCCGGCCCGCATTCGTGTCCTGGAACTGCTCAGTGAGCGCGAGCATGCGGTCGCGGAGATGCTGCCCGAGGTGGGCATCGAGCCCGCGCACCTCTCCCAGCAGCTGGCCGTGCTGCGGCGCGCGAACCTGGTCAAGACCCGCAAGGAGGGCTCGACCGTGTATTACTCGCTGACCAGCCCGCACGTGGCCGAATTGCTCCGGGTGGCGCGGACCATCCTGTCCGGGGTGCTGGCCGGCCAGGCGGAGCTTCTCGCCGACCTGCAGACCGCGCGGGTGGAAGGAAAGCCGCCGTCGTAGCGGCGGCCGGTGAACGGCGGCCGTATCTCCGGAGTTGACAGCGCTCTGTGGCAACAGTCGCCGCGGCGCGCCTGCGCAGTTCCGCCGACGCCCCGGCTTGGCGGCTCACTGCATGCCGCGCGCTCCTGTGAGCTCGCGTCCGGTGACCATCTCGGACTCGATCCGCACGAACGCCGAGTCCTGCAAGGGCATCCAGGAGCTGGGGCCGGTCTGCGACAGGCGTTCGTGCTCGGCGGGGTCGGTCACCACGGCGGCCCGTCCGGTGACGACCACACTCCAGCCGGAGCGGGTGGCCGCGTCGAACTCGTCCGCCTCGAAGGCGACCACGACGCCGTCGATGGCATGTGCGAGGTCCGAGTCCGACGAGGTGCACAGCAGGACGGAGGCGTCCGTGTCCAGGGAGAAGTTGACGGGCAGGACCGCGGGCAGTGCCTGCTGGGTGTACACCACGCGGCCGACAGGCACCTTGGCCAGCAGGCGCAGGCACTCCGGCCGGTCGAGTGCGCGAAAGGCGTCGTTCTGTGACATCAGTCCATGGTCTGCGCAGGCGCTGCGAGGGGGTAGGGCCGACCGGCCCTCCTTTTTGAGAGGCCACGGCCGGACCCGAACCCGGGGCCCGTCTGTCCGCCCCTAGGGACTCATGGCCCATCCCGTCCGTGGCTCCACATGCGGACAGTGGCTACCGGATGCCGTTGGGGCAGGCAAGGGCCCTGCTGTGCGCGTGCCATCCGGATGGCGCAGTACCACCAAGCAGAGGAAAGGGACGGACAACATGGTCCAGTCGTTGAAGTCGAAGAGCGGGAGTTCGCAGTCAGGTGCTCCGGTGTCTGGCCGGGCGTGGCTGATGCTGACTCTGGCCACGGTCGGTTTCGCCGTGAACTTCTGGGCGTGGGCGCTGCTGAGCCCCTTGGGCCCGCGGTTCAAGGACGGCCTCGACCTGTCGTCGTTCGAGCAGTCTCTGCTGGTGGCGGTGCCGGTCGTGGTCGGTTCCCTGGGCCGGATTCCGGTGGGCGCGCTGACCGACCGGTTCGGCGGACGCGTCATGTTCCCGATCGTGTCGGCGGTCACCATCGTGCCGGTGCTCTACCTCGGCCTGGCCGGCCACTCCTCCCTGACGGCACTGCTGCTCGGCGGGTTCTTCCTCGGCATCGGAGGCACCGCCTTCGCCGTCGGCGTGCCCTTCGTCAACGCCTGGTTCCCGCCCGAGCGGCGCGGCCTGGCCATCGGCGTGTTCGGCGCCGGCATGGGCGGCACCGCCGTCAGCGCCCTGACCACCGTGAAGCTGGTCGACGCGAACAGCATGTCGACCCCGTTCCTGATCACCGCCGCGGTCCTGGCCGTGTACGCCGTGGCCGCCGCGCTGCTGCTGAGCGACGCCCCCGGCCGCACGGTGCCGACCGAGCCGCTGGCCCGCCGACTGGCCGCCACCGCCCGGCTGGGCGTCACCTGGCAGGCATCCGCCCTGTACGCGGTCGCGTTCGGCGGCTACGTGGCCTTCTCCGTCTACCTGCCCACCTACCTCAAGACCAGCTACGCGCTGCCCCAGGCGGACGCCGCGAACCGTATGGCCGGCTTCGTGCTGCTGGCGGTGGCGATGCGCCCGATCGGTGGCTGGCTGTCGGACCGCGTGGGCCCGGTCCGGGTCCTGGCCGGGGCCCTGGCCGTGGTCGTGGCCGGTGCGGTCGTGCAGTCGTTCACCCCGGCGCTGGCCCCGGTGGGGACCATTGCCTTCCTGGCCATGGCCGGCGCGCTCGGCGCGGGCAGCGGGGCGACCTTCGCCCTGGTGGCCCTGCGGACCCCGGCGAACCAGGTCGGCTCGGTCACCGGCGTGGTCGGCGCCGCGGGCGGGCTGGGCGGCTTCCTGCCGCCGCTGGTGATGGGCTCGCTGTACGGCGAGTACGGGACGTACGCGGCCGGTCTCGCCCTGCTCGCGATCGTTGCCGCCACGGCGCTGGCCTTCACCCTCACCCGTGTCCGCGTCGCGGCCGAAGGCGGCAGGGGGAAGCCGTCTACCGGCGGTCGGCGCGAGCACCGCGCCGCCGGTACCACCGCCTGAGGGCCGGCGGACGCCGAGCTGACCCGTGAGCATGACGAGGTGGCCCGCACACTCAGGTCGAGGAGCATGGGTTGTTCCCCGCTCTGGCCACGCCCGCGCGGTCGTCTCGCACCGCATGCCGTAAGGCACGGTCTACATGCACCACGCCCAGGACCGGTGGTCTCGATGTGCCCCGCACCGAGACCACCGGCCGGCGCGGCGGCATCCACAACTCCCTGACCCGCCTGCTGATCAAGCCGAGCCGTCTGATCGGCGGCTACGCCCAGTTGTCGTACGCCTTCAACTACCTCGGCCCGACGGGCAGTCAACGCGACGAGGTCACCGTCATCCGCCGCCGCAGCGACCAGGAGGTGACGTACTGATGCCCCGCGACGAAGCCGCCATCGGACGGGTGATGTCCCAGATGGCGATGGTGATGAACCTCGACAAGTGCATCGGCTGCCACATTGCTCGGTCACCTGCAAGCGGGCGTGGACCAACCGCACCGGCGTCGAGTACATGTGGTTCGACAACGTCGAGACGCGGCCCGGCCAGGGCTGTCCGCGCCGCTACGAGGACCGGGAGCAGTGGCGCGGCGGCTGGGAGGTCAACCAGCGCGGGAAACTGGCATTGAAGGCCGGCGGCTGCTGCGCATCGGCAGCCCGCTGTTCCACTTCGGCATCCTCGTGGTGTTCGTCGGCCACCTCGGCGGCCTGGCCATCCCCAAAACTGGACCGAAGCGGCCGGTGTCAGAGAGCACACGTACCACATCGGCGCGGTCGTCCTCGGCGCGATCGCGGGCGTCGCCACACTCGGCGGGCCGGCCATCCTGATCTACCGGCGCCGCACCGTCGGTCCGGTCCTCTCCGCCACCGACACCAGGCTCGGCACCCGCCCGCCGCGCCGTGGCTGGGAACGAGTGGGGTCATGAGGCCCGCCGCCAACGCGCCCGTATGAGGAGCGACGTCGGCGGGTCACAGGGACGGGTGGGGTTTCCGAGGCCGACGGCTGGATTTCGCCAGGACTTCCCTGCGTCACTTCGCCCGGCGTTCCCCCGCCTCCGGCTGCTCCAGGTGGGAGGCGAGGACCGCGGCCTGTACCCGGCGCTGCACGCCCAGCTTGGCCAGGAGGCGGGAGATGTGGTTCTTGACGGTCTTCTCGGAGAGGTAGAGCTTCTTGCCGATCTCGCGATTGGTCAGCCCCTCACCGATGAGGGCCAGGATGTCCCTCTCGCGCGGTGACAGGCTCGCCAGCTCGGACGGCACGGCGGGGGCGTCCGCCGGGTCGGCCCGCAGCGAACGCATCAGGCGGGCCGTGGTCGCGGGGTCCAGCATCGACTGGCCGGAGGCCACCGTGCGCACCGCCGCGACGAGGTCGGATCCCTTGATCTGCTTGAGGACATAGCCCGAGGCGCCGGCCATGATCGCGTCGAGCAGGGCCTCCTCGTCGTCGAACGAGGTCAGCATCAGACAGGCCAGTTCCGGCATCTGGCTGCGCAGCTCCCGGCAGACCGAGATCCCGTCGCCGTCCGGCAGCCGCACGTCCAGGACGGCGACGTCGGGGCGCAGCGCGGGGCCCCGGGCGAGCGCGTGGTCGACGGTGCCCGCGTCACCGATCACCGAGATGTCCGGCTCGGCCTCGAGCAGGTCGGCCAGACCGCGGCGGACGACCTCATGGTCGTCCAGCAGGAACACCCGGATCGGGTTCTGCTCGCTGAACGTGCGTGGCTCTGGCATGGTGACCCTCGTTCCCCGGCGGAGGGCAGACTGCTACCTGCCCGTGATTCCGATCATCACGCGCCAGGGTCGAATTCACCAGGGCCGACCGGCCCTACTCCTGCACGCGCACCAGCCGCGTGAGGTCGAATGCCACGTCCACGACCCCTTCCACCGAGCGGACCAGCCGTGCCGCCACCGGCACCAGGGAGGCGTCCCGGACCTGGCCGGCGAGCTTCACGACGCCGTCCAGTACCTCCACGCGCACGCACGAGTCCGGGGTGGGGAACAGGTAGGAGACGACCTCGCGCCGAACCTCCTCGGCGATCTCCTCGTCGGTGCGGAGGAAGACCTTGAGCAGGTCGGCCCGGCTGACGACGCCCTGCAGCAGGCCCGCGGCGTCGACCACGGGAAGCCGCTTGACCTTCGCGCGGGCCATCGTCCGCGCGGCCTGGGCGAGTGTGGTGTCCGGGCGGACGGTGAGGGCGGGGGAGGTCATGAGTTCCCCGGCGGTCATGGCCCCCGCCTTCGCCAGGTCGGACAGGCGGCGCAGTTGCGTGTATCTGTCGGGGTCGCTGTCGCGGAACTCCTCCTTGAGCAGGAGATCCGCTTCGGAGACGACACCGACGACCCGGCCCTCGCCCTCGATGACGGGCAGGGCGCTGACCTTCCAGTCCTGCATCAGCTGCACGATCTCCTTGAAGGCCGCCCCACGGCCGATCGCGGCGACCGTGTGGGTCATGACATCACTGACGATGTGCGGGGCGCCGGGCATGGCGACTCCTTCGCTAACCGTTCGGGACCGGCCGGGTCAGATGAGGCTGCCGGCGCCGTAGGGGGCATACAGGTCGAGCAGGCGGGTCCTGGCCGAGCGCAGACGGTGGGCGAGGACCCGGCCCACCCACTGGCCGACTTCGTGACCCAGGGCCGGGTCGTCCTGACACATGGACCGGACGGCCGTGGCGTCGAACTCGTAGGCCCGCACCGGTGTCATCGCCTCGGCGCCCATCTGCCAGGCGTGCGGGGGGAACAGCCAGGACCAGCCGACCAGCTCGTTGTGGCCGAGGCTCTCGATGACGGCCGCCCGACGGCCCGGCACGTGCATGTCGAGATCGATCCTGCCGGTGCGGATGATCCAGAAGCGGTCGGCGCGTCCGCCCTCCTCGAACAGACGTGTCCCCTGGGGGACGGAGACCTCGCGGGCGAAGCGCATGAGCCGCTCGCGGTGTTCGACGGACAGCGAGCGCACCATGTCGGGGGTGGAGATGGCGGGCATGACGTGCCTCCTTGCGGGGCTTCGAACGTGCAAGGCCAGCGTGCGCTCGGCCCTTGGCGAGGGCCATGGGCCATATGGTCCAGTGATCGGGCCTTTCGGTCCCGATCGGTCGATTTCGGCACGCCGTAGAGAGACGTGCGGTCATGCCTCGTCAGCCATTTCGCCCGCTTCTACGGCGAGTTGGGGCTGCACGGACCTCCCGGACCGGGACCTTCGGGCACCCGGCAGGCCCGTGTGGCCGCTGCCTCGATCCGGCATGGCGTAGAAACATCGTTCGCGGATCGACTCGTTCGCAGCGACCTGCGCAAGGAGCACAGCCATGCCCAGGACTTCAGCGACCGGTGGACAAGCGGCGCCCTGGCCGAAGGCGACGCTCGGCCTCCCGGCCGCTTCCGCCCTCGTGATCGGCACCGTCATCGGTACCGGGATCTTCGCCCTCCTCTCCGCCCTTGCCCCCTACGGGCCCGTCTCCCTCGTCGCCTTCGTCGTCGTGACCCTGGGCGCCCTGGCCCTGGCCCTGACCTTCGGGGCCCTGTCGAAGAGGGTCCCGGCGAGCGGCGGGCCGTACGTCATGGACGTGCTCATCGCCGCCCCCCGCCGCGCTGTGGCCCGACCCCGGGCTGGTCACCACCTGCTGGGAACTGGCCGAGCGCAGCGTGCCTGGCCGCCACCGGAAACCCGGACGTGAAGTTCGTGCACTGCCTGCCGGCCCTGCACGACCGCCGCACCCGTCTCGGTCAGGACCTCTTCGACCTGGCCGAGAACCGGTTGCACACCATCAAAGCCGTACTTGTCGCCACCCTGGAGGACTGAAGCCATGCGCATCGTCGTCGCCCTCGGCGGCAACGCCCTGCTGCACCGAGGTGAACGCCCCGACGCCGCGGTCCAGCAGGCCAACATCGACCGGGTCGCCACCGCCCTCGCCGCCCTGGCCCACGAGCACGAGATCGTCCTCACTCACGGCAACGGCCCCCAGATCGGCCTGCTTGCCACGGAGAGCGCGAGCGACCCGGCCCTCACCGCCCCCTACCCCCTCCAGCTGCTCGGCGCCCAGACCCAGGGCATGATCGGTTCACTGCTGGCCTGCACCCTGCACGACGCCCTGCCCGGCCGACACATCGCGACTCTCGTGACCCACACCCTCGTACGGACCGACGACCCGGCGTTCGCCCGGCCCACCAAGTTCGTCGGCCAGGTCTACTCCCGGGACATGGCACGCTCCCTCGCCCGCAAGCGCGGCTGGCACATGGCGCAGGACACCACCGGCTGGCGCCGGGTCGTCCCGTCCCCGGCGCCGGAACGGATCCTGGAGACGGACACGGTCCACGAGCTACTGAACAGCGGCACGATCGTGATCTGCGCGGGCGGAGGAGGTGTCACCGTCACCGCGGACAGCGACACCGGGGCGCTGACCGGCGTGGAGGCGGTCGTCGACAAGGACCTCACCGCCGCGCTGCTCGCCGAGGACCTGAAGGCCGACTTCCTGCTCATCCTCACCGACGTCCCGTGCGTGTACGAGGACTACGGCGCCCCCGCCCAGCAGCCCGTCCTCGACGCCACGCCCGCCGAACTCCGCCATGGAGGCTTCCCCGAAGGCTCCATGGGGCCGAAGACGGAGGCGGCGGCGCGGTTCGTCGAGCGAACCGGCGGGCTCGCCGCCATCGGAGCGCTGGACGCGGCGTACGAGATCGTGCACGGCCGGTCGGGCACCCTGATCCGTCCGGATCTCGCGGCCGGCTGACACCCGGGCCCGGGGCACAGCCGGGCCGTCCGGCCCTCGGCCCGGGGGCCGGACGGCCCGCCCGCGGGCGCTGTCCGGCACTCCCCGTGACGATCACGAACGACGAGCATCGAAGTGCAGGACACGAACCGAGGAGGGGAACGGCGATGACCGCAACCGTGACAGCCGGCGACCGGACCACCGAGGCCTGGCGAGGCTTCGCCGGGGCCCGCTGGCGTGAGCTGATCGACGTGCGCGACTTCATCCAGGCCAACTACACCCCGTACGAGGGTGACGCCTCCTTCCTCGCCGGTGCCACGGCCCGCACCCGGGTGGTCTGGGAGCGGGTGGGTTCGCTGTTCCCCGAGGAGCGGGCGCGCGGCATCCTCGACGTGGACCCCACGACGCCGTCGACGATCACCTCGCACGCGCCCGGCTGGATCGACCGAGACCGCGAGCTGGTCGTCGGTCTCCAGACGGACGCCCCCCTGAAGCGGGCGATCATGCCCAACGGCGGCCTGCGGATGGTGGAGAACAGTCTGAAGGCGTACGGCTACGAGGCCGACCCGTTTGTGACCAGGGTCTTCGGGACCTACCGCAAGACCCACAACGACGGTGTCTTCGACGCGTACACGCCCGCCATGCGGACCGCACGCAAGGTCGGCATCATCACCGGGCTGCCCGACGCCTACGGCCGCGGCAGGATCATCGGCGACTACCGGCGTGTCGCCCTCTACGGCACCGACCGGCTGATCGAGGCCAAGAGGGCGGAGAAGGCCCTACTGGACGGTCAGCCGTCCAGCGAGCACGTCGTCCGTGACCGTGAAGAACTCGCCGAACAGGTCAAGGCGTTGCGCGAGTTGACCCGTATGGCGGCGACCTACGGCTGTGACGTGTCCCGTCCCGCGGCCACCGCGCACGAGGCCGTGCAGTGGCTCTACCTCGGCTACCTCGCCGCGGTGAAGGAGCAGAACGGAGCCGCGATGTCGCTGGGCCGCACGTCGACCTTCCTCGACGTCTACCTCCAGCGGGACCTGGACGCGGGAACCATCGACGAGTCCCGCGCCCAGGAACTGATCGACGACTTCGTGATCAAGCTGCGGATCGTCCGGTTCCTGCGCACCCCCGAGTACGACGCCCTGTTCTCCGGCGACCCGACCTGGGTGACCGAGTCGATCGGTGGTGTCGGCGACGACGGCCGCACACTGGTCACCCGCACCTCCTTCCGCTTCCTCCAGACCCTCTACAACCTCGGCCCCGCGCCCGAACCCAACCTGACCGTGCTGTGGTCGCCGCGGCTGCCCGCCGGCTTCAAGGAGTTCTGCGCTCAGGTCTCCATCGACACCAGCGCCGTCCAGTACGAGTCCGACGAGCTCATCCGTCCCCGCAACGGCGACGACACCGCGATCGCCTGCTGTGTCTCCGCCATGGCGGTGGGCAAGGAGATGCAGTTCTTCGGCGCGCGCGTCAACCTGGCCAAGGCACTGCTCTACGCCGTCAACGGCGGCCGCGACGAGATGACGGGCGACCAGGTCACCCCCGAGATGCCCGCGCTGACGGGCGAGTACCTGGACTTCGAGGAGCTGTCGGCGGCGTACGACCGTGTCCTGGACTGGCTGGCGCAGACGTACGTCAACACCCTCAACGTCATCCACTACATGCATGACAAGTACGCCTACGAGCGCCTGGAGATGGCGCTTCACGACCATCCCGTGCACCGGTTCATGGCCTGCGGCGTCGCCGGGCTTTCCGTCGCCGCCGACAGCCTGTCCGCCGTCAGGTACGCCCGGGTCAAGGTCATCCGGGACGCCACAGGCCTGGCCGTCGACTTCCTGACCGAGGGCGAGTTCCCGGCGTACGGCAACAACGACGACCGCGCCGACGCCCTGGCCGTCGGCCTGGTGGAGTCCTTCATGGCCAAGGTCCGCCGGCATCCCACCTACCGGGGCGCCGAACACACCCAGTCGGTGCTGACCATCACCTCCAACGTCGTCTACGGCAAGCACACCGGCAACACCCCCGACGGGCGCCGGGCCGGCCAGCCCTTCGCCCCGGGGGCCAACCCGATGAACGGCCGTGACCGGCACGGGGTGGCCGCCTCCGCGCTCTCGGTCGCCAAGCTGCCGTACGAGCAGGCCCGCGACGGCATCTCACTGACGACCACCATCACCCCGGAAGGGCTCGGACACGCCCCACACGAGCGTGCCGGACACCTGGTGGGCATCCTCGACGCCTACATGGCTTCCGGCGGTTTCCACATGAACGTCAATGTGCTGAACCGGGAGGTGCTGGAGGACGCGATGGAGCACCCCGAGAAGTACCCGGAGCTGACCATCCGGGTCTCCGGATACGCGGTCAACTTCGTCCGCCTGACGCGGGAGCAGCAGCTCGACGTGATCAGCCGCACCTTCCACGGAACGCTGTGAAGGCCGTGACGACCGGCCGGATCCACTCCTGGGACCTGTCCACCGGCGTGGACGGTCCCGGGACCCGGTTCGTCCTCTTCGTCAGTGGCTGCTCCCTGCGCTGCCTGTACTGCGCCAACCCCGACACCTGGCATATGCGGGACGGCCGGGAGACGACCGTGGACGAGGTGATGGCGGAGATCGAGAAGTACCGGGCCTTCATCGCCACCGCCGGTGGCGGCGTGACGATCACCGGAGGAGAGCCGCTGCTCCAGCCGGCCTTCACCGGCGAGGTGCTGCGCCGCTGCAAGGAAGCCGGACTGCACACTTCCCTGGACACGTCCGGCTTCCTCGGCGCCCGGGCCACCGACGAGCTCCTCGCCGACACCGACCTGGTCCTGCTGGACATCAAGGCCTTCGACGTCGGCGCCTACCGGAAGTTGACCGGCGGCCGCCTCGCCCCCACCCTCAACTTCGCCACCCGTCTCGACCGTCTCGGTGTCCCGGTGTGGATCCGCTATGTGCTGGTTCCCGGCTGGACCGACGATCCGCGTTCCGTGGGCGCACTGGCCGGCTTCGTCGCGGGGCTGGAGACGGTGGAGAGGGTGGACGTGCTGCCCTTCCACAAACTCGGGGCCCCGAAGTACAAGGCCCTCGGGATCCCCTTCCCGCTGAAGGACACGCCCACTCCGGAGCCCGAACTGGTCGAGCGCGTGCGAGATCAGTTCCGGGGCCAGGGCCTGAAGGTCTACTGACCCGCCGGTATGCTCAGACCTCTCCAGGACGCTCACCGAGCCACCTGCGGTACGCGGATACGGCGGTCGGGAGCGTCGGGAAGATCCGTTCCCTGCCGACCGAGTCGGTCAGGCCGTAGGCCTCCAGGTCGTCCAGCAGGTCCTGTTTCACCCGGGCGAGACAGAACACGATGCCGCGGTGCGTCAGTTCGCGGCGCACTTCGTCGACCGCGTCCAAGGCGGTGATGTCCACCTCCACGTTGGCCTCCGTGTTGAGGACGAACCAGCGCACGGGTTCGCGCTGGTCGCCGACAGCGGCCAGGGCCCGGCGCCGGAAGTCCTCCGCGTTGGCGAAGAACAGGGGCGAGTCGTAGCGGTAGACCAGCAGCCCCGGGATCGTCCGGGCCTGCGGGTAGTCGTCGACGTCGTGCATGCCGGCCATGCCGGGGACCAGGCCTTCGACGGCGTCGTGCGGACGCGCCACCCGGGTCAGCAGCTCGGTCACCGACAGGCCGACGGCCACGATCACCCCGTACAGGATGTCGACGGCGAGCACGGCCGCGAGACAGCCGAGCGCCAGGAGCAGTTCCCGGCGGCGGAAGGAGGCGAGCCGCCGGAAGCCGGCGAGGTCGATCATGCGGACCGCCGCGTAGACGACGAGCGCGCCGAGCACCGCGGAAGGAGTGCGCGCCAGCAGCGGGCTCAGGAAGAGCAGCACGGCGAGCACGACCGCGCCCGCGACCAGTGAGTACGCCTGGCTGCGGGCGCCCGTCGAGGAGGCCAGCGCGGTGCGGCTGGCGCTGCTGCTCACCGGGAAGCCGTGCAGTGCCCCGGCCCCCAGGTTGGCCGCGCCCAGGGCGAGGAACTCCTGGTCGGCGTCGAGCCCGGGACCCTGGTCGTCGTGGTCGGCGAAGGCCCGCGCGGTGAGGATGAAGTCGGTGTAGGCGACCAGGAGCACGCCGAGCGCGGGCAGCACGAGGTGCGGCAGCTCGCTCAGGTCCGGGACGGCAGGGCTCGGCAGACCGCCCGGAACCTCGCCGATCACCTTGAGCCCGTACCGGCCGTCGAGGTCGAAGGCCACCACGGCGGCCGTGCCGAGGACGACCGCTATCAGCGGACCGGGCACGACACGGACGTACCGGGCCGTCACGAAGAGAAACACGAGGGTGGCCGCGGAGAACAGGACGGTGGCGAGGTCTGCGTCCGGCACGTGGGTGACGAAGGACCACAACTGCGGGAAGAACTCCGAGCCGGTCGTCCGCACTCCGGTGAGCTTGGGCAGCTGGTCCACCATCATGATGAGTGCCACGCCCGCCAGATAGCCGATCAGGACCGGGCGGGAGAGCATGTCCGCGAGGAAGCCCAGGCGCACCGCCCGGGCGGCCAGGCAGAGCAGCCCGACCGTGACCGCGAGGGCCGCTGCCAGGGAGGCGTAGCGCCCGGGATCTCCGGCGGCGAGCGGTGCGACCACCGTGGCAGTCATGAGGGCGGTCGTGGACTCGGGGCCGACCGACAGCAGTCGTGAGGAACCGAACAGGGCGTACAGCGCGAGTGCCGGGAGGATCGCCCACAGACCGGTGACCGGGGGCAGCCCGGCCACGCCCGCGTAGGCCATGACCTGCGGCACCAGGTACGCGGCCACGGTCACCCCGGCGAGCAGATCACCCGTGAGCCACGCGCGCCGGTAACCGAGGAGGGCGATGAGCCCGGGCGCCAGTCGGCGCCACCCCGAGACCCACCTGGCCGAACCCTTCGACATCTGCCGTCCTCCGCCGTCTGCCCTCAGCTGTTTGCCCTCATGATCCGCCGCTGTGTGACCAGGTACGAAAACCGTGGCCGGTTCCGGCGCGCCCGCAGTGCCGCGTCGAGCCCAACGGCCCGCGCACACAGGGCCGTTCGGCCCCATCGACCTGGCCCTTCGGCATCCGGCGCCGGCCTGCGCGCGGGACCAGAGTAAGGCGCGTCAGGCAACGACCCGACCGTCCTCGAAGGGAACCACGACTGTGGCCGTTCACGAGCACCCGCACCGGAGCTCCGGCTTCCACCTGCCCTCGTTCCGCCGGAACCGGACCGCCCCCGCCGCTGAGTCGGGCGTGTCGGCTCGCACCGGCACGCACACCGTGCGGGCTTACGCCTTCGCGTCACTGCGTCTGCTCACCGGGTTCGTCTTCCTGTGGGCCTTCCTCGACAAGACCTTCGGTCTCGGCTACGCCACCCCGTCCGGCAAGGGTTGGATCGACGGAGGGTCGCCGACGAAGGGTTTCCTCGGTTCCGTCGCCGTCGGGCCGATGGAGTCCACCTTCCACTCCTGGGCCGGCGACCCGTGGGCGGACTGGCTGTTCATGCTCGGTCTGCTCGGGATCGGCCTCGCCCTGATCACGGGGGTCGCGCTGCGGATCGCCGCCGTCGCCGGGACCGCGATGATGGCGCTGATGTGGATCGCCGAGTGGCCGCCGGCCAAGCACCTCTCGGACGGCTCGGCGAGCATGTCGACGAACCCGTTCGTCGACTACCACCTGATCTACGCCGTCGCCCTGATCGTCGTGGCCGCCGCCGCAGCCGGCGACACCCTCGGCGCGGGCCGGCTCTGGGCCCGGCTGCCGATCGTGCGCGAGTACGGCTGGCTGCGCTGAACGTCGCCGACGCGGTGTGCCCGTCATCCGGCCCACCGCGCCGAGCCGTGCAGGGGGTCGGTCGGACCCCATCCGGGACCAGTGGCCCCTGCACGAGGAGCCGCCCGAAGACGACTCTGGAATCAGATCCCTCGCCCCAGGAGGTGGAGATCATGCTCCGCACCATCACCGTAGGTCTCGACGGCTCACAGGAAAGCCGGTCAGCCGCCGAATGGGCGGCCCGCGAAGCGAAGCTGCGCGACCTTCCCCTGAAGATCGTCCACGTATGGGAGCCGGTGCCGGAGCCCATGGCCCAGGCGCCGCTCCTCGGCGCGGAGACCCAGCAGCACTGGACCGAGAGGATCCCCCGGGAAGCCGCGCAAGGTCTCCGGATGCGTCACCCCGGCATCGAGGTGCGCACCGAGCAGGTCTCCGGTCACCCCGGTGACGCCCTGGCCGAAGCGGCGAAGAGCGCCGAAATGCTCGTCCTGGGCTCGCGTGGCCTCAGCGGCATCGGTGGTTTCATGGTCGGCTCCGTGGGCCTGACCGCCGTCGCCCACGCGGACCGGCCCGTGGTGCTGGTGCGCGCGCTGGAAGCGGCCGCCGACGAGCACGAGCCGGACCCGGCCGGCATCCCCTCCGCCGCGACGCCCTTCCTGCCCGTGGTCCTCGGACTCGACGTCGAGCACCCGGACGAGACGCTGATCGAGTTCGCCTTCGACGCTGCCGAGCGCCGCGCGACGTCCCTGCGGGCCGTCCACGGCTGGAACCCGCCGCCCTATTACGCGTACGGCACGCCCGCCAACCCCGCGCTGCACGAGGCGCTGGCCCTGAGCGACGCCGAGGCCCTGGCGGAAGCGCTGCGGCCTTGGCGGCAGAAGTACCCGGACGTGGACGTCGTCGAGGACTCCCGTTACGGCAGTGCGGCCGTCCACGTCGTGGAAGCCGCCCGTGGCGCCTCGCTCGTCGTCGTGGGCCGGCGTATCCGCCGCAGTCCGTTCGGCGCGCACATCGGCCATGTCACGCACGCCGTCCTGCACCACTCCACCGCCCCCGTCGCCGTAGTCCCCCACGGCTGACCCACTCCGGGTCACTCCCGATCACTCGCGAGGAGAAGAGAATCATGAAGGCAGCGGTCGTACGAGCGTTCGGCGAGCCCCTGGTCATCGAGGAGCGCCCCGACCCCGAGCCCGGCCCCGGCCAGGTCCGCGTCCGGGTGGAGGCGTCCGGGCTGTGCCACACCGACATCCACGCGGCCCACGGCGACTGGCCGGTCAGGCCGAACCCGCCGTTCGTCCCCGGCCACGAGGGCGTCGGCCTGGTGGAGGCGCTCGGCGAGGGCGTCACCCACCTGTCGGTCGGCCAACGGGTCGCCGTCCCGTGGCTCGGCAAGGCGTGCGGGCGGTGCGAGCACTGCCTGTCCGGCTGGGAGACGCTGTGCGAGCAGCAGATCAACACCGGCTACGGCTGCGACGGCGGCTACGCCGAGAAGATGCTGGCCTGGGCCGACTTCGCCCAGCCGGTGCCCGACGGGATCACCGCCCTGGAGGCCGCCCCGCTGACCTGCGCGGGTGTGACGACGTACAAGGCGCTGAAGGTCGCCGACGTCAAGCCCACGCAGCTCGTCGCGATCTCCGGCGTGGGTGGCCTGGGCCACCTCGCCGTGCAGTACGCGAAGATCGCCGGCGCCACGGTCGCCGCGATCGACGTCACCGACGAGAAGCTCGAACTGGCCGCCGAACTCGGCGCGGACATCGTCATCGACGCCCGCAAGGAGAACGTCGGCGAGGTGCTCAAGCGGCACGGCGGCGCCCACGCCGCCATCGCGCTCGCGGTCAACGACGCGGCTTTCGAAGCAGTCAACTCCGGACTGCGGCGCGGCGGCAAGCTGGTCATGGTGGCCCTGCCGGCGCACGGCACGGTCCGTGTGCCCATCTTCGACACCGTGCTGAACGGCACCTCGGTGATCGGCTCGATCGTCGGCACCCGCCAGGACCTCGCCGAGGTCTTCCAGCTGCACGCGGCCGGCCGTACCAAGGTCATCTACGAGGCCCGTCCCCTCGCCTCCGTCAACGACTCCATCGACGAGGTGCTGCGCGGCGAGGTGAAGGCCCGGATCGTCTTCGACCTGGACGCGGGGCGGTGAGTGCCGTGGTGCTCCCGATCGTCGTCGGAGTGGACGGGTCCGAGCCGAGCCTGCGGGCCGTCGACTGGGCGGCCGACGAGGCAGCCCTGCGCGCGCTGCCGCTGCGGCTGGTGTACGCCTCCCTCTGGGAGCGGTACGAGGGCGAGTCCCTCGCGGACGCTCTCGGCAAGCCGTCCGAGCAGGTCACGGCCGAGGACATCGTGCGAACGGCCGCACAGCGGGCCCACCTGCGCCGACCCGATGTCGCGGTCTCCACCGACGTACTGCCGGAGGAGCCCGAGTACGCGCTCGTCCACGAGGGCGGTAGCGCCTCCGCGCTGGTGCTCGGCACCCGCGGGCGCAGCGGCTTCGTCGAGATGCTGCTCGGATCGGTCAGCCTGACCGTCGCCGCCCACGCGGACTGTCCGGTGATCGTGCTGCGCGGCAGCCACGACAACCAGGTCCGGGCAGGCGCGCGCGGCCGGGTCGTCGTGGGCATCGGCGAGAAGGCGACCGACTCCGCTGCCCTGCGATTCGCCGTCGAGGAGGCGAAGCTGCGCCACGCGACCCTGGACGCCGTGCGGGCCTGGCGGTGCCCCGCGCACGAGACCACCGACCATCCCCTGCTCGCCGGTGAACCCGCCCGTCTGCACGAGCAGCATGCCACCGAGGTCCTGGACAAGGCACTGAAGAACACGCCCGCGGACGTGGACGTGCGCCGACGCACGGTCGAAGGTCATGCTCGCAGGGTCCTCCTGGACGCCTCGCACGAGGCGGACCTGCTGGTGGTCGGCGCCCGGCGCAACCCGGGGCGCCTCGGACTCCAGCTGGGGCGCGTCGCCCACGCGGTACTGCACCACTCCGCCTGCGCCGTCGCGGTCGTACCCGAGCAGGCGTGAGAGAAGTGACCGGCTAGCACCGTGTCGCTCACCGAGAACCAGCAGTTCCTTCGGGTACGCCTTGCGCTGCAGTTGTACCGCCTTCTTGCCGGCCATGCCGCCCCCCGCCCGATGATCCAACGCCGACGACTTTCGGAGCCCCACCATGACCAAGGTCGAACACCAGGACGTCACCGGACTTTCCGACGACGAGCTGCGCACCCTGGACGCGCACTGGCGGGCCGCCAACTATCTGGCCGCCGGACAGATCTATCTGATGGCCAACCCGCTGCTGACCGAGCCCTTGCGGCCCGAGCACATCAAGCCCCGGCTGCTCGGCCACTGGGGCACCTCGCCCGGTCTCAACCTCGTGTACACGCATCTCAACAGGGTGATCAAGGCCCGGGGGCTGGACGCGGTGTGCGTGTGGGGTCCGGGCCACGGGGGTCCGTCGATCCTGGCCAACTCCTGGCTGGAGGGCAGCTACAGCCAGACCTATCCGGACGTGCCGCGTGACGGGGAGGGCATGGCGCGGCTGTTCCGGCAGTTCTCCTTTCCCGGCGGTGTGCCCAGTCACGTCGCCCCGGAGACGCCCGGCTCGATCCACGAGGGCGGTGAGCTCGGCTACTCGCTCTCGCACGCCTACGGCGCCGCCTTCGACAACCCGAACCTGCTGGTCGCCTGTGTCATCGGCGACGGCGAGGCGGAGACCGGGCCGCTGGCCGCGTCGTGGCACTCCAACAAGTTCCTCGATCCCGTCCACGACGGGGCGGTCCTGCCGATCCTGCATCTCAACGGCTACAAGATCGCCAACCCGACGGTGCTCTCCCGCCTGCCGGAGCCCGAGCTGGACGAGTTGCTGCGGGGATACGGGCACGAGCCGATCCATGTGACCGGCGACGACGCCACGAAGGTGCACCGTGCCATGGCGGCGGCGATGGACGACGCGCTGGACCGCATCGCCGTGATGCAGCGGACCGCCCGCGAGGACGGTGTCACCGAGCGCGTGCACTGGCCCATGATCGTGCTGCGCACCCCGAAGGGCTGGACCGGACCCGCCGAGGTCGATGGCGTGCCCGTCGAGGGCACCTGGCGCGCCCACCAGGTTCCGCTGTCCGAGGTGCGGGAGAACCCGGACCACCTGCGGCAGTTGGAGACGTGGCTGCGCTCGTACAAGCCGCAGGAGCTCTTCGGCCCCGACGGCCGTCCCGTCGCCGATGTCCTCGCCTGCCTCCCCGACGGCGCCCAGCGGCTCGGCGCCACCCCGCACGCCAACGGCGGCCTGCTCGTCCGAGACCTCCCCATCCCCTCGCTCGACGACTTCGCCGTTCCCGTCGACAAGCCGGGCACGACACTGCACGAGCCCACCCGTGTCCTCGGCGACCTCCTCGCTCAGGTGATGAAGGACACCGCTGAGCGCCGCGACTTCCGGCTGGTCGGGCCCGACGAGACGGCTTCCAACCGGCTCCAGGCCGTCTTCGACGCCAGTGGAAAGGCCTGGCAGGCCCAGCACCTTCCGGTCGACGAGCACCTCGAACATCACGGCCGGGTGCTGGAGATCCTTTCGGAGCACACCTGCCAGGGCTGGCTGGAAGGCTATCTGCTGACCGGCCGCCACGGACTGTTCTCCTGCTACGAGGCGTTCGTCCACATCGTCGACTCGATGGTCAACCAGCACATCAAGTGGCTCAAGACATCGAGGGAGTTGCCGTGGCGCGCGCCCATCGCCTCCCTCAACTACCTGCTGACCTCGCACGTATGGCGGCAGGACCACAACGGGTTCTCCCACCAGGACCCCGGGTTCGTCGACCACGTCCTCAACAAGAGCCCCGAGGTCGTACGGGTCTATCTGCCGCCGGACGCCAACACGTTGCTGTCGGTCGCCGACCACGCGCTGCGCAGCCGGGACTATGTCAATGTCATCGTGGCCGGCAAGCAGCCCTGCTTTGACTGGCTGAGCATGGACCAGGCCCGCGCCCACTGCGCGCGCGGCGCCGGGATCTGGGAGTGGGCCGGCACCGAGAACGGCGCCGAGCCGGACGTCGTCCTCGCCTGCGCCGGAGACGTGCCCACCCTGGAGGTGCTGGCCGCCGCCCAGTTGCTGCGCCGCCACCTCCCGGAACTCGCCGTCAGGGTGGTCAACGTCGTGGACATGACCCGACTGCTGCCGCGCGAGGAACACCCGCACGGCATGAGCGACTTCGAGTACGACGGCCTGTTCACCACGGACAAGCCGGTGATCTTCGCCTACCACGGCTACCCGTGGCTGATCCACCGGCTCGCCTACCGCCGCACCGGGCACAAGAACCTGCATGTACGGGGCTACAAGGAGTCGGGGACGACGACCACCCCGTTCGACATGGTCGTCCGCAACGACCTCGACCGCTACCGCCTCGTCATGGACGTCATCGACCGCGTACCCGGCCTCGCCGTGCGCGCCGCCGCCGTACGGCAGCAGATGGCCGATGCCCGCACCCGGCACCAGGCCTGGATCCGCGAGCACGGCACCGACCTGCCCGAGGTCGCCGACTGGGCCTGGGACGCCTGAACACCCTCACTGCCGGAAGGAATGCACTGCCATGACCGCACGAGTGGGCATCAACGGCTTCGGCCGAATCGGCCGCACCTATCTGCGCGCCGCCCTCGACCGCGCCGAGGAGGGCGCCCAGGACGTCGAGGTGGTCGCGATCAACGACATCACCTCGCCTGCCACCCTGGCCCACCTGCTGGAGTACGACTCCACTTTCGGCCGCATCGGACGCGACGTCGAGCATGACGACAGTTCCATCACCGTCGACGGGCGCCGCATCGCCGTCACCGCCGAACGTGACCCGGCCGCCCTGCACTGGTCGGACTACGGCGCCGGCATCGTCGTCGAGTCGACCGGCCGCTTCCGCGACCGGGACTCCGCGGCCCTGCACCTGAAGGGCGGCGCCCACACCGTGCTGTTGTCGGCGCCCGGCAAGGGCGTGGACGCCACCATCGTGATGGGCGTCAACGACCGCGCCTACGACCGGCACCGCGACCGGATCGTCTCCGCCGCCTCCTGCACCACCAACTGCGTCGCCCCGATGGTGAAGGTGCTCGACGACGCCTTCGGTATCGAGCGAGGGGTGATGACCACCATCCACGGCTACACCAACGACCAGTCCCTCCTCGACGGCCCGCACAAGGATTTGCGCCGGGCCCGCTCGGCCGCCCTCAGCATCATCCCCACCAGCACCGGCGCCGCCCGCGCCGTGGGCCTGGTGGTGCCGGAGCTGGCAGGGGCCCTGGACGGGATCGCGGTCCGGGTGCCCGTGGAGGACGGCTCGCTCACCGACCTCGCCGTCGTCCTCACCCGGGAGGCGAGCGCCGACGAGATCAACGCCGCGTTCGAGGCGGCCGCGAACGGCCCGCTGAACGGCATCCTGCGTGTCTCCCAGGCTCCGATCGTCTCCCGCGACGTCATCGGCGACCCCTCGTCGTGCGTCTTCGACCCGGCGCTGACCCAGGCCAACGGCACCCTCGCCAAGGTCTTCGGCTGGTACGACAACGAGTGGGGCTACACCAACCGACTCCTGGACCTGACGGCGTTGGTGGCGGACGACTGACACGTCCCGATCGCTCGTCGTGACGGCGGAAGCGGGACCGGTCGGCGGCCCAGGAGGGCCGACCGGCCCCGGGTCGGCCCCGTACAGCCCATGGGCTCCTCCTCCGCTCCGCCGGACGATCGAAGTACCGAAAGCCATGGAGGAGACCTGCGATGACGGACGACCTGCTCGACCGGCCCAGGGTGCACGCCCTGCTCGCTGACGGCACCACCGTGTGCATCCGGCCTGTGCTGCCGGATGACCACGAACAGCTGCGAGGGCTCTACGAGGAGATGTCGCCGGAGAACCTCCGCCTGCGCTTCTTCGCGGCGAGCCGGCGCTCGGCCGCGATGGCCGCCGACCGGGCCTGTGCCCCGGCCCGCCCGGGGTACCGGGCCCTGCTGGCGGAGGTGGACGGCAGGGTGATCGGCCTCGCCGAGTACGACAACGGCGGTGACAGGGACGGCGCGGACAAGGATGGCGCGGAGATCTCCATCGCTGTCGCCGACGGCCTGCACCACCGGGGCGTGGGCACCCTGCTCGTCGAGCACCTGGTCTCGGCGGCGCGCGCGGAGGGCATCACCACCTTCGCCGCCGACGCCCTGAGCGAGAACCACGAGGTGCTCCGGCTCTTCGCCGACCTCGGGCTGCGCACCTCCCGCCGCTTCGAGGGCCCGGAGGTGCGCTGCACCATCCGTCTCGATCAGGACGACGCCTACCTGTCGGCCGTCGAGGCCCGGGGCCGGGCCGCCGACGTGGCCAGCCTGCTGCCCCTGCTGAGGCCGTCCGCTGTCGCCGTGGTCGGTGCCGGACGCACCCCCGGGTCCGTGGGCCGGGCCATCCTGC
The DNA here is from genome assembly GCF_044453465.1 of Streptomyces sp. NPDC051677. Lineage (NCBI taxonomy): Bacteria > Bacillati > Actinomycetota > Actinomycetes > Kitasatosporales > Streptomycetaceae > Streptomyces > Streptomyces sp. NPDC051677. The sequence goes on along the minus strand of NZ_JBITCT010000032.1, from coordinate 88,768 downwards.
ATCACCTCCACACGGGCGGTTTCACCCGGCGTCTGTTCGCGGTGAACCCCAAAGTCACGTCGTTGCTCGGGGTGCCGTCCTATCCGTCCGTCGCGGCGCTGCCCATGACCCCGGACCTTGTGATCGTGGCCGTGCCGGCCGCCGCGGTCCCGGCCGTCGCCGACGAGTCCGGCCGGGCCGGGGCACGCGCCCTCGTCGTCGTCACCGCCGGCCTCGACCACACCCAGGCACAGGCACTGCTGACCGCCTGCCGCACCTACGGCATGCGGCTCGTCGGACCCAACTGCCTGGGCATCTCGAACACCGACCCGGAGCTGAGCCTCGACGCGACCTTCGCCGCCGAGCACCCCTGCCCCGGGACGGCCGGAGTCGCGGTGCAGTCCGGCGGGGTCGGCATCGCGCTCCTCGACGGACTGTCCCGGCTCGGCATCGGCGTCTCCTCCTTCGTCTCGCTCGGCGACAAGTTCGACGTCAGCGGCAACGACCTGCTCCAGTGGTGGGAGAGCGACGGCCGTACTGACCTCGCCCTGCTGCATCTGGAGTCCTTCGGCAGCCCGCGAGCCTTCTCCCGCACGGCCCGCCGCGTGACGCGCCGTATCCCGGTGCTCACCGTCGACGCCGGCCGTACCGAGGCGGGCCGCAGGGCCGCCGCCTCGCACACCGCTGCCGCCGCCACCCGCACCATGACCCGCGGCGCGCTGTTCACCCAGGCCGGCGTCACCGCGACCCGTTCGGTCGGCGAGCTCCTCGAAACGGCGGCCCTCTTCCACTCCCAGCCGCTGCCGGAGGGCAGCCGCGTCGCGATCGTCACCAACGCGGGCGGCGCCGGAGTGCTCACCGCCGACGCCTGCGCGGAGGCAGGACTCACCCTTCCCACGTTCACCCCCGCGATGATCGACGAACTGCTCGCAGTGCTCCCGGACGGCGCGGCCGTCGGCAACCCGGTCGACGCCACCGCCGCCGTGTCGGAGGAACAGCTGACGGAGTGCGTCGACCGCCTGACCCGGTGCTCCGGCATCGACGCCGTGATCGTGGCGCTCGTCCCCACGGCGGTCGCCGCCGCCACCGGTGACGACCTGGTGCGGGCGGTCACCGCCGCTCCTGGCCGGCGGGCGCGGCCCGTGCTCGCCGTACGCCTGGAGCAGGACCGGCCGGTGCGGCTGTTGCCCGCCGCCGAGGGCGGCACGATCCCCTCGTACGCCGAGCCCCAGGCGGCGGCCCGCGCGCTGGCCCACGCCGCCGAGCGCGCCGCCTGGCTCGCCCGGCCCGCCGGAGTCGTCCCCGACCTCGACGACATCGAGACCGACCGGGCCCGCACCGTCGTGGCGGAGTACCTGGCCACGCTCCCCGACGGCGGCTGGCTCGACCCGCGCACCTGCGCCGACCTGCTCGCCTGCTACGGCGTCCCGCAGATCCCGTGGGCCTGGGCCGAGAGCGAGGACGAGTCCGTGCTCGCCGCCGACCGGCTGCGCGGCTTCGACGGCCGGGTGGTCATGAAGGCCCACTGGCCTGGGCTCCTGCACAAGTCCCAGCAGCACGCCGTCCACCTCGACCTGCGCGGGGACGCCCAGGTCCGGGCCGCGTTCCGTGACCTGGAGACCGGGTTCGCCGGGCTGATGACCGGCGTGGTCCTGCAACCGCTCGCCGCCCGCGGCACCGAACTCTTCGCCGGCGTGGTCCAGGACGAGGTCTTCGGCCCACTCGTCCTGTTCGGGCTCGGCGGCACCGCCACCGAGGTCCTCGCCGACCACGCCGCCCGCCTCGCCCCGCTCACCGACCGCGACGTCCACGAACTGATCACCTCGCCGCGGTGCGCCCCGCTGCTCCTGGGCGCGAACGGACACACCCCCGTCGACCTCGAAGAACTGGAACAGCTGCTCCAGCGGCTGTCCCGGATGGCGGCGGACCTGCCGCAACTCGCCGAGGCCGACTTCAACCCCGTCCTGGCGACACCGGACGGCGTCAGCGTGCTCGACGCACGCATACGCCTGCTGCCGCGCCGCCCCCAGGACCCCTACCTGCGCCGACTGCGCTGAGGAGGAAACAGCCATGCGACACGACAAGGTCGGCACCGTGATGACCACGGACGTCGTCCGCGCCGAGTACGGCACCCCGTTCAAGGAGGTGGCCCGGCTGCTTGCGACCCACCGGATCAGCGGACTGCCGGTGGTGGACGAGGACGACAAGGTCATCGGCGTGCTGTCCGAGACGGACCTGATGATGCACCGGGTGACCACCCCCGACCCGTACGAGCCCAAGCACCGCGCGAGGCTCGCCGAGCTGACGCCCGGCGCCAAGCGCCAGACCGTGAAGGGCAAGGCCCGTACGGCCGGTGAGCTGATGACGCGGCCGCCCGTGACCGTGCACGCCGACGACACCATCGTCCTCGCCGCCCGCACCATGGCCCAGAAGCACGTGGAACGGCTCCCCGTCCTCGACGAGGAGGACCGGCTCGTCGGCATCGTCACCCGCCGCGACCTCCTCCAGGTCTTCCTGCGGCCCGACCAGGAGATCCGCACCGAGGTGATCGAGGAAGTCGTGGGTCGCGCGCTGTGGCTGCCGCCGCGCAGTGTCGAGGTCTCCGTGGCGGACGGCGTCGTCACGCTCACCGGACACATGGAACGCAAGAGCGAGACGGAGATCGCCGTGGCCATGACCCGCCGGATCGACGGCGTGGTCGACGTGGTCGGCAAGCTCACCTACCGACTGGACGACGCACGCCTGCGCACCGAGGAGCAGGCGCAGACGATGCACGGCGTGGCCGACGACTGGCTGCGCCGACTGTGAGAGGAGGCGGACCGCCATGACCGACACCGTGCTGGTCACCTACGGAACGACGAACGGATCCACGGCGGAGATCGCCGAAGCCGTCGCCGACGTCCTGAGCAAGAGCGGGCTGACCGTCGAGGCGCGTCCTGCCCGGTCCGTGACGAACATGGCGCGTTACGACGCCGTCGTGGTCGGCGGCGGGCTCTACGCGGGGCGCTGGCACAAGGACGCACGGCGGTTCGTCCGCCGCAACCGCGTCCTCCTCGCGGAGCGTCCGGTGTGGTTCTTCAGCAGCGGACCGCTCGACGCCTCCGCCTCCGAGCGGGACATCCCGCCCGTGCGAGGCGTACAGCGGGCCATGACGCGTCTGGACGTCCGGGACCACGTCACCTTCGGCGGATGCCTGGAAGACGGCGCCAAAGGGTGGGTGGCCGGGATGATCCTCCGCTCCGGCAAGGGCGGCGACTTCCGGGACTTCGGCGCGATCCAGGCCTGGGCGGGAGGCATCGCCGACGCACTGACACACACATAGCGCAAGGAGCAAAGGTGCGGTTCGGCCCCTTGAGACGGCCCCGGCACCCGGCGAGAACCGGGCCTCGGGCCGAGCTCATGGCGTCGCCCGGGTCCGGTACCACCCAGGTCGCACGCTCCCTCGCCGGCACGCCGAAAGGCCACTCGATGACACGGGACGGAAGAACGAGGCCGAGCGGTCGGCCGCCGGCAGCAGGAGGCCGGCCGGTGGCGTCGGCCTTGTGAGGGACGCACGCGATCATTTCCGCCCGCCGCAGGACCGGCAGGAGGTCCGGCGGTGGGCCGAGGGCCACACAGATCGGCAGACCGCCCAGTTGTGCCCTGGCCCCGCCGACCGCGGAACGGCTCCGCGTCGGCGGATCCGTACAGGCGAGAATCAGCCGCCCACGGCGAACACCGCCCACACGGCCAGCACGATCCAGGCCTCGACGATGTCGTCGTGTCGTCCGACGGCCGCCGCAGCGGGCTGCGCAACATGGCGGAGCGCGCCGAGCAGCTCGGCGGCCGACTGGAACTGGGGGAGCCCGAGGGCGGCGGCACCACGCTGGTGTGGCGGGTGCCGGCGCAGAAACAGTAGGCCCGGCGGGCGTCGGCGGCCTGGGAGTCCAGCGCTGACCGGAGTGACTCGCGGCAGCTCTCGCTGGTGTAGGTCGCTCTTGAACCCGTGTCGATGTCGGCGCTCTGGGCCGGGGCCCAGGGGCGGGAAGGACGCCACCCGCTTCTCGCGGATCCTGATTGCGCGGTGCGCGGCACTTCGTGGCCGCTTCTCCGCGTCTGTGTCGGGTCCTTCCCGCCACCTTCAGCACACCACCAGGACCGGCACGGCCGCCAGGGCCGACCGGCCCCAGTTCGACGCGCACCTGGCCGTGCGGCCCCGCGTACAAGGGCGTTTCGGACCTCTTTGCGGTCCCCTCGGCTCATGCGCCCCGACCTGTCGAGGCGTTGGCTGGAAGCAGGGAGAACAACGCCGACCAGGGAGGACTGAGGACAGTGGGTACCAGTCTCACACCGGAGTTCTGGGAACGGTTCGTGGTGTTGCTCGTGCTGGCCATGGGGCTGACATGTGTCCTCGCGGCGGCCTTCGACAGTCTTGCCGTCCGGCTGCTGCGCCGCCGGACTTCCGAGGCGTTGCCGCCGGCACCGCACCGCACCGGCCGGTTCGGAACGAGCACCGCACGTCGGTGCACTGCTGAGGTGCCTGACCGGCATTGCTTTCGTGGGCCGGGACTTGGTTCCCGGCCCATGCTGCGTCCGCTGATTGATCCCGCCGTGACAGGCACAGCGCGGGTCGCCGTTCCCTGGGGGCCTATCGGCCCCCGACCGGGACTCCTGGCCCCTCCTGCGGCAGCCGCGCGGCCTGGAAACTGACGGCGCACCCCTGAAGGAGGTCCGCACATGCCAGCCATCACCGTCGGCCTCGACGGCTCGCCCGAAAGCCTCGCCGCCGCAGACTGGGCAGCTCGCGAAGCAACGCAACGAGAGGCGCCCTTGTGTCTCGTGCATGCCCGGGACTCGCTGGGGTCTCTGTACACCCCCTTCATGGGGGCTTCGGCACCGGGCGTGCTCGAAGCGCAGCGCGACTGGGCCGCTCACCTGCTGCGCGAGGCGCAATCCCGGCTCACGGAACGCCACCCTGACCTGCGGATCACCGCCCGGCAGGCAGAGGACGAGGCCGTCCCGGCTCTCCTGGCGGCCACGGAGGACACCGAACTGCTGGTCCTCGGGTCCCGGGGCCTCGGCACGGTGGCCGGGTTCGTGGTCGGCTCCGTCGCCCTTGCCGTGGTGGCACGTACGGAACGGCCCGTCGTCCTCGTGCGGGCCGGGGAGCATGCCGAGGACGAGCATCTGCCGGACGCCACGGGCGCCGTGTCGAGCAACACCCCGTACCGCGACGTAGTGCTGGGGCTGGACCTGGAGGAACCGGGCGACGCCGTCGTCGAGTTCGCCTTCGAGGCCGCCCGGCGTCGCGCGGCCGGCCTGCGGGTGGTCCACGGCTGGAACCCGGCGGCCGTCTACGGCTACGGCGCCGTTCTGGATTCGGGACTCAACGCCGAGCTGGCGGAGGAGACACGGCATGGACTGAGCGACCTCCTGCGTCCGTGGAATGACAAGTTCCCCGGTGTGGAGGTGCGCGCGCAGGCCGTCGTCGGCAGCGCTGGCCGTCATCTCGTGCACGCCTCGCGGGACGCGTCGCTGGTCGTCGTCGGGCGGAAGAGGAACCACGCGTTGGTCGGCGGTCGCATCGGCCCGGTGACCCACGCGGTGCTCCAACACGCCTCCGTGCCGGTGGCGGTGGTGCCGCACGGCTGACGGACCCGGCGCCACAGCCGGCCGGGTCCACCAGAGGCCCGGTCGGCCCACGCATTCGGTGACTCCCGCGCGGGACGCTGGAAGGGATCAGGAAGAAGAGGGGGCAGGCATGACCGGTGTGATGGGGCGGCTGACCGGCTTCCCGCCCCTGCCCGAGCTGTTCGGCTGGGCCGAGGGCGGATTCCCCGGGACGCACCTGGCTGCGGGGCTGCACGGCATCCGCGTCGAGGAGCAACTGAAGGACGGTACCTACGTCCTGCGCGCCGAGCTCCCCGGACTCGACCCCGACAACGACGTCGAGATCACCGTGGAGGACGACGTTCTGACCCTGCGGGCCGAACGAGGGGAGGAGACGACCGAGAAGCACCGCACGGAGTTCCGCTACGGCACCTTCGCCCGTTCCGTTCGACTGCCGGCCGGAGCAAAGGGCGAGGAGGCGGACGCGGAGTACAAGGACGGTGTTCTGACCATCACGGTCCCGGTCCCGCAGGAGAAGGCGGGGACCAGGACCGTCCCGGTGCGGCGCGGCTGAGACAGGGCGTGTCGGGCGGCATCAGGTGTGCGCGGCCGGCGATCCACCGGCCGCGCACACCTGATGCCGCGCCCAAGAGCCAGCGGCACACGGCACCGCGTGCTAGCGGGCGCCGATCGCGCCGGTGAGGTGGCAGTGGACGTCGACGATTCCCTCGACGGCCCGCGCCAGGCGCTCGGCCACCGGGATCAGCTCCGCGCCGTCCACCCATCCGGTGAGGGTCACGACCCCGTCGGAGACCTCGACCCGGATGTGGTCGGCGGGCAGCGGGAACAGGCGGTCGACGACCTCGTGACGTACCTCCGCGGTGAGGTCCTCGTCGTCCCGCAAGAACACCTTGAGCAGATCCGAGCGGCCGACGACACCCTCGAGCATGCCCTCGTCGTCGATGACGGGCAGCCGCTTGACGTCGCGCCTGGCCATGATGCGTGCCGCCTCGGCCAGCGTGGTGGCGCCGTGCACGGTGACGGCCGGGCTGCTCATCAGTTCCTCGGCGGTCAGCGCGCCGGCTTTCCCCAGGTCGGACAAGCGCTGCCGTTGGGTGAACCGGTCCGGAACACCGTCCCGGAACTCCTCCTTGAGCAGCAGGTCGGCCTCCGAGACGATCCCGATCACCCGCCCCTCGCCCTCGAGTACGGGCAGCGCGCTGACCTTCCACCGCTCCATGAGCCGGACGATCTCCTTGAACGGCGCGTCGCGGCCGACGGCGATGACGGCACGTGTCATCACGTCACTCACGACGTGCGGGCCGGTTTTCATGATCTCCTCCTCGGAGTGCCCACGAACGGCGACGATCACTTCCGGTACTCCCGGTGGTCGTCGTCCTTGCCGAAGTAGTGCCGCTCCTCGACGAACTCCCGCTCACCGGGGCGCAGGACCGCACCCGGAGTCGACAGGAAGGCGATGAGCCCCAGGACACCGACCGCCATCAGCGCGAAGCCGACGACGAACGAGCTGTAGCCGAACACCAGGCAGGCGCCCAGCACGGTGGCGACGATCAGGAGGAGGGGGATCATGGCCGTGGTCCTTTCTTCCGCGCTCCCTGTTCAGAGCCCCCGCAGCCAGTCGTCGGCGACGCCGCGCACGGCCAGGCCGGTCGGCTGCGGGGGCTTGTCGTCGATGCGGTAGGAGAGGTGGTCGACGACGTCCACGACGCCGTCCAGCCGACGCGTCATGTCGATCGCGATGGGGATCTCACTGCGCCGTTCCAGCTGACCGGTGAGCGTGACCACACCGTCCCGCACGGACGCCTCGACGGTGTGCGGGGCCAGCCAGAGCGTGTTGAGGAAGACTTCCTGCTGTACGTCGCGCTGGATGGCGTCGTCGGTGCGCAGGAAGACCTGGAGCAGGTCCCGGCGCGTGACGATGCCGACGAGCGCGCCCTCCTCGTCCACCACGGGCAGCCGCTCGATCCGGTGCTCCGTCATGAGCCGGGCGGCCTCGGCGACCGTGGCCTCGGCGCGGACCGTGACCGCGGGCTTCGACATCACTCCGTCGGCCGTCCTGGCACGGCTCCTGGCCTCGGCACGCCGGGCGCTGACGCTGAGCAGACGCCGACAGTGCGCCCAGAGGCCGGCGGACTCCGGCTCGCGAGCCTGCCGCAGCACGAGGTCGGTCTCGGAGATCACACCGACGACCCTGCGGTCCTGGTCGATCACCGGGAGTCCGCTGATGCGGTGCTCCTCGAGCAGCCGCACCACCTCCTTGAACGGCGTGTCGCACCGTGCGGTGACGACGTCGCCGACCATGAGGGCGCCTGTCCTCGTGGGCTTCATGGCTGAGCCTCGCTTTCGTGGGTGGCAGAGGTCACGAACCCCGTTCAGGGGCCTCGACTTCAGCTTCCTGCCACGGGTGCGCGGCCCACATGGGTCGAACGTCCCGGCCGAGGGCCGATCCGCCCCCTCGTGCGGCCCGCCGGTCGGTGCGACCGTGAGGGTGGACCCCTGTGCTGCTCCCTGTGCTGTTTGGAAGGCGGTGGGGACGATGACGTTTCCCCTGGTCCTGGGCATCGACGGATCCGACGCGAGTCTCACGGCGGTCGACTGGGCGGTGGACGAGGCCGCCCGGCACGGCCTCCCGTTGCGGCTGGTGCACGCTTCCCGCTGGGAGCGCTACGAGCGAGCCGTTCCGTCCACCAGCCTCAGCCGCCCGTCCGAGCGCGTGCTCGTCGAGGACCTCGTCGCCTCCGCGGCGGAACGCGCCGGGCGGCGCAGCCCTGATCTGAAGATCACCACCGACATCGTCCCCGACGACCCGGTGGACACCCTCCTGCGCGAGGGCGACGACGCGTTCGCCCTGGTGACGGGAGCACGTGGTCACGGTGAGCTGGTGGGGCTGCTCCTCGGCTCCGTGAGCTTGACCGTGGCAGCCCGCGCGCACTGCCCGGTGATCGTGGTCCGGGGTGACAAGGCGGGCCTGGCCGGCTCCCACGAGCGGATCCTGCTGGGCGCGGGAGAGCCCGTGACCGGCGCCGAGGCCGTGCGCTTCGCCTTCCGCGAGGCCGAGGCGCGCGGCTGCACCCTGGACGTCGTACGGGCATGGCGCTGCCCCGCGCACGAGAGCGTCGACGATCCCGCCCTCGCGGACGCATCGGTGCGTCGGCACGAGGAGCGGGCCTCGGCCCTGCTCGACACGCTGCTGCGGGACGCCCTGGCGGACCATCCCGCTGTCCGGGTGCGGCGGGTCACGGCCGAGGGACCGGCCCACCGCGTCCTCGTGCGCCGCACGGCCGCCGCCGACCTGGTGGTCGTCGGCGCCTGCCGCCGCCACGGCCATCTCGGGCTCCAGCTGGGCCGGGTGAGCCACGCTCTGCTCCATCACGCGTACTGCCCGGTGGCGGTCGTGCCGCAGACGGTGTGAACGTTGTACGTGCCCGCCTTAGGGGGAGTGATGACGGCTGCTTGGTCCGGTGACGTGCTCGGGCCCGTACTGCGGGGCATCGAGGCGGTCGTGTTCGACACGGACGGAGTGATCACCGACTCGGCGAAGGTGCACGCGGCAGCCTGGAAGACCGCCTTCGACACCTACCTGGCCGAGCACCCGCCCGAGGACGTTGCGCAGCGGCGCCCCTTCGACCCGGGCGACGACTACCTGCGGTATGTCGACGGCAAGTCCCGGCTCGACGGCGCCGCCGCCTTCCTCGCGTCACGCGGCCTCGACCCGACGGAGCCGATCGTGCGCGCCGTGGCGGCGGACAAGGAGCGACTGTTCACCGAGCGGCTCCGCGAGCACGGCGTCGATGCCTTTTCGGGCACCGTGCGGCTGGTACGAGCCCTGCGCGCGGCGGGGGTGCCCGTCGCCGCGGCCTCCGCGTCGAGGCATGCCCGCGAGCTCCTCACCGGGGCGGATGTGCTGGACCTTTTCGAGGTCCTGGTCGACGGTGGCGAGGCGGTCCGCCTGGGACTCGAGGGGAAACCGCGGCCCGACCTGTTCCTCGAAGCGGCACGTAGGCTCGGCGTTCCGCCCGCCCGCGCCGCCGTCGTGGAAGACGCCCTGGCCGGCGTCGAAGCGGGCAGCCGCGGTGGCTTCGGCCTCGTCGTCGGCGTGGACCGGGCCGTCGGTCCGGACACCCGGGACAGACTTCTGCGGCACGGCGCCCACATCGTCGTACACGACCTGGAAGAGCTGCTCGACGAGGAGGGACGGCGGTGACGGGCTGGACGTGGGAGTACGACGGCTACGACCCGGCTCAGGAGCGCCTGCGCGAGTCGTTGTGCACGCTGGGCAACGGCTACTTCGCCACCCGAGGGGCGCTGCCGGAGTGTGCCGCGGACGACGTGCACTACCCCGGCACCTACGTGGCCGGCTGCTATGACCGCCTCACCACGGACGTCGCGGGGCGTCGGGTGGAGAACGAGGACATGGTCAACGTCCCGAACTGGCTGCCGCTCCGGTTCCGCCTCGCCGGGCGGCAGTGGCTCACCCCGGACACCGCACAGGTGCTGGATCACCGGCAGGTGCTGCACCTGGACTCCGGGCTGTTGGAGCGCCGGACGCGGTACGCGCTCGGCGAGGGGCGGGTGCTGGCGGTGCGGCAGCAGCGGCTCGTGCACATGGCCGACCCCCATCTGGCGGCGCTGCGCTCCGAGTTCACGGCCGAGGGTTTCGGCGGGGACCTCGACGTGGAGGCGGCGCTGGACGGCGGTGTCACCAACTCCGGGGTCGCGCGCTACCGGGACCTGGATGGCCGTCACCTCACCCGGCTGCACACCGGGTCCGTCGAGCCGGACACGGTGTGGCTGCGCTGCCGGACCCGCACCTCCGACGTCCGGATCGGCATGGCGGCCCGGCTGAGTGCCGACGTCCCGGTCACCGACCGGCACGAGGAATCGCGCGTCGGCCAGCGGGTGCGTCTTCGGCTGTTTCCCGGCCGTGCCGTCACCGTCGACAAGACCGTCGCCCTGCACACTTCCCGTGATCCCGCGATCAGCGACCCGCTGGACGCCGCGATCGACCGGGTGGGCGCGGCGCCCGTTTTCGACGCGCTGCTCGAAGAGCATCTGACGGCCTGGGACCAGCTGTGGCGGCGGGCCGAGTTGGAGGTCGCCGGGGAGGCCGGCGACATTCTGCGGCTGCACCTCTTCCACGTCCTGCAGACGCTCTCCCCGCACACGGCTGATCTGGATGTCGGCGTCCCGGCCCGGGGTCTGCACGGTGAGGCGTATCGCGGCCATGTCTTCTGGGACGAGCTGTTCGTGCTGCCGTACCTCAACCTGCACTTCCCCGAAGTGTCCCGCGCCCTGCTCCGCTACCGGCATCGACGCCTCGGCCAGGCTTGTGCCGCCGCCCGCGCGGTCGGCCGGCGCGGCGCGCTGTACCCCTGGCAGAGCGGAAGCGACGGGCGCGAGGAGACGCAAGAGCTGCACCTCAACCCTCGGTCGGGACGCTGGCTGCCGGACCACTCGCGGCTTCAGCGGCACATCGGCTCGGCCGTGGCGTACAACGTGTGGCGGTACTGCGAGGCCAGCGGCGACGCCGAGTTCCTGCACACCAAGGGCGCCGAGATGCTGCTGCAGATCGCCCGGTTCTGGGCGGACTCGGCCAGCTGGGACGAGCGGTTCGGCCGGCGCCGCATCCGGGGCGTGATGGGACCGGACGAGTACCACGACGGCTATCCCGGCGCCCGGGAGCCCGGTCTCGACGACAACGCGTACACCAATGTCACCGCCGCCTGGGTGCTCACCCGTGCCCTCGACGTGATGCGGACCCTGCCGGAGCCCCGGCGGCGCGAACTCGCCGAGCGCACCGGCCTGGACGAGGGCGAGCTCGAACAGTGGGAGGACGTCTCACGCACGCTCCACGTGCCCTTCCACGACGGCGTCATCAGCCAGTTCGAGGGCTACGGCGACCTCGCCGAACTCGACTGGGACGGCTACCGCGAGCGGTACGGCGACATCCGGCGCCTGGACCGGATCCTGGAGGCGGAGGGCGACACCGTCAACCGCTACAAGGCGTCCAAGCAGGCCGACGTCCTGATGCTCGGCTACCTTTTCTCACCGGCCGAACTGCGCGATCTCTTCGGCAGACTGGGCCATCGACTCGACGACGACATGTGGCGGCGCACCGTCGACCACTACCTCCACCGCACCAGCCACGGCTCCACGCTGAGCGGCTTGGTCCACGGCTGGGTCCTGGCCCGTGCCCGGCGCGCCGAGGCGTGGAGGTACTGCCAGGAGGCCCTGCGCGGCGACATCGCCGACCTGCAGGGCGGCACCACGGGCGAGGGCATGCACCTGGGCGCTATGGCCGGCACCCTCGACCTCGTCCAGCGGGGACTGACCGGACTGGAGACCCGCGAGGGGGCGCTGTGGCTCGATCCGGTGCCGCTGCCCAAGCTGTCGTCCTACGGGTTCTCCCTCCGCTACCAGGGGCACTGGGGTGTCCGGCTGCGCCTGGAGCGCGGAGGGCTGGAGGTGACGGTACCGCCGTCCGACCGCTCACCGATCGACATCCGGATGCCGGACCGAGTGGCCTGCGTGCAACCGGGCGAGACGCGTCACCTCCTCCTTCCGGACTGACGGCGGGCCTCCTGGAGAGGGGCCGTACGGCCCCCGGAGGGGACCGGGCAGCCTCTGCCCCCGCACAGGCCGCCAAGTGACGCTGGTACCGGATGACAGACCGAGCGTTGGAGGTGCCGAGATGCTTCGACCCGTTGTCGCCGGAGTCGACGGATCCGCCGAAAGCCTGGCCGCAGCCACATGGGCGGCTCGCGAGGCCGAGCGACGGGACAAACCGCTTCACCTGGTGCACGCCTGGGACTGGCACCCCCGCCGAGAGGAGCGCGAGATCGCCAGTGCCGCCCAGCGGCATCTGGCCCGGCGTTCCCTGCGGCAGGCGCAAGAACACGTCCGCGCCGAGTGCCCCGACGTCCGTCTCACCGACGAGCAGACGGAAGGCCCGGCCGTCGCCGCCCTGCTGAAGGCGGCGGACCAGGCCGATCTGATGGTTCTGGGCTCACGTGGACTGAGCGGGTTCACCGGGTTCCTCGTGGGTTCGGTGGCGCTCGGCGTGGTCGCGAAGTCGACGTGCCCCGTCGTCCTCGTCCGGGCGGACGAGGAGGCGGCGGACGAACACGTGCCGGCAGGGGACGGAAGCGCCGCGACGGACACCGGTTACCGGGACGTCGTACTCGCCGTCGACCTCGGTGAGGCATGCGACGAGGTCATCGAGTTCGCCTTCGAAGCCGCCCGGCTCCGGCACGCCCGCCTGCGGGCCGTGCACGCCTGGCACACGGCCGGCCCCAGCGGCCTCGGCCCCGGCGACATCGGCCTGGTGAAGGACACCTGGCAGGGCGAGGAGTGGCTGGGCTTCCTCAAGGCCGTGCTCCAGGTGTGGCGCGACAAGTACCCCGACGTCGAGGTCCTGGAGACGGTCGTGGACGAGAAGCCTTCCACGGCGCTCGTCCGGGCCGCCACCGGAGCGAGCCTCCTCGTCGTGGGACACCGCCTCGCCGAACGCCCCGTCGGCCCCCGTACCGGGCCCGTCACCCATGCCGCGATCCACCACGTCGGCTGCCCCGTCGCCGTGGTGCCCCACTTCTAGGAAGAGCCCCGGACCGTGCGCGGGCCGGTTGCCGAAGGACCCGCGACAGCGCGGACAGAAGTAGGAGCGGACAGAAGAGGGAGGTGACGGCCATGACGAGGTCAGTGGTGGCCGGTCTGGACGGTTCGAGGGAGAGTCTCGCCGCGGCCGACTGGGCGGCCAGGGAAGCCCTTCGCCGCGGACTGCCGCTCCGTCTGGTACACGCCTGGGAGGGCCTGCCCGACGACGGCGCCGACGCTGACCTGCCCGAGATCCGAGTACCGCAGTACCACGCGCGGCGGGTGCTGCTCGGAGCCCTCGAACTGTTGAACGAGCGATACCCCGGGCTGTACATCGCCGCCGAGCAGGTGCGCAGGCAGCCGGGTCCCGCGCTTCTCGCTGCGGCGGAGAACGCGGAGTTGCTGGTCATAGGCAGTCAGGGGACGGGCGGCGTCGGCGGGTTCATGTCGGGGTCGGTCGCCATGGCCACCGTCGCTCACGTCGACCGGCCCGTCGTCCTCGTCCGGGCGGACGAGACGGCGGCGGACGAACACCTCCCCGACGGTTCGGGAAGGGCGTCGGCCGCTACCCCCTACCGTGACGTCGCGATCGCCGTCGACATCGGCGGGCCCTGCGACGAGGTCCTCGACTTCGCATTCCGCGCGGCGGAACTCCGCAAGGCGCCGCTGCGCGCCGTGCACGCCTGGCACGTGCCGCTCACCAAGGGCGTCCCGGGCGTCGAGGAGCGGACCCGGATCCGGGCGGAGGCGGAACGCGAACTCGCGGAGCTGCTCGAACCCTGGCGTGCCAAGTACCCCGGCGTGGTCGTCCGCGAGAACCTCCACGAGGGACGCGCCGCCCACGTCCTCGTACGCGCGACGGGCGGGGCCGGGCTACTGGTCGTGGGCCGTCGTCGCTGGCGGGCCGCGATCGGCTCGCACACCGGCCCGGTGGCCCACACACTGCTCCACCACGTGCACCGGCCGGTCGTGTCGGTCCCGCACGACTGACGTTCGCCGGCAGGGCCCCGTCCGACCCGCCGGCCGCACGGTGTCGTCGAGTCGACGTCGTGTGGCCGAACGGCGAGGTCCCGGGCAGATCGCGGCTGGGGCGAGCACGTCACAGCTCTGGGGGCCGCCCGTAGGAGCAAGCCGGAGAAAAGGTGGTCCTGATCATGTTCGCCGTCCACGCAGACCCCTGCCACGCATCCGCCTACCTGGTCCGAGCCGCCGTCACCGCGCCGTCTCCGTACAACACACAGCCCTGGACCTTCGTCGCCGAGGACGGGGACAGGGGCATCGAGGTGCACGCCGACGGAGCCCGGAGACTTCCTCTCGTCGACCCCGCCGGCCGGGAATTGGTCATCAGCTGTGGTGCTGCTCTTTTCAACGTCCGGCTGGCGATGCGCCACCTGGGCTTCAACCCGGTCGTCGAGCGATTTCCGAGCCCGGCGGACCCGGCGTTCCTGACCCGGGTGGCGTGGGGCGCGTACCAGCGCCCCTCGCCCGAGGTCGAGCGCCTGTTCGGTGCCCTGCGGCGCCGCCACACGGTACGCGGAACGTTCCTGGCGGAGCCGCTGCCGCCGTCGCTGGCCGACGATCTGCGTGATCACGCACACCGCGCGGGCGCCACCCTGGACTTCGTCACCGACCGGGCGGGCCGACGGCACTTGGCCGAGCTGGTCCGGATCGCCGAGGACGCGCACAGGTCCCGTCCGGAGTACGCCGCCGAGCAGAGGCGGTGGACCTGGAGGCCCGGCGAGCCGCGGTACGACGGGATCCCCGTCGACACCGACGTGACACACCCGGATGTCACGATCTTCCCCGGACGGGACTATGCCGGCCTCACCAGGATGTTCCCCGTCCCTCCGCAGCGACGGCCCTTGAGAACCGGGCTGATTGCGATCCTCAGTACGGACCGTGACGGCCCGGCGGCCTGGCTCCGGGCCGGGGAGGCCCTCCAGCGGATCCTGCTCGAAGCGGCGGACCACGGGGTCATGGCGGCCTTCCACACCCAGCCGCTGGAAGTGCCTTTCCTGAGGGTGAGGATCCGGCAGGCGCTCAGCGGCGGGGCCTTCCCGCAGATGATCTTCCGCCTTGGGTATCCGCCGTGTGTACGGCCGCTGCCCCGGCGCCCGGTCGTCGAAGTCCTCAGGGCGGCCGGCGCCGACCTGGCTTGAGCCGCGGACCTGTTTCGGACGAGGTCGCTGCGTGCGTAGCCGTCATGCCGGACGGCTGCCGGTCAACCGGCGCCGCAGCGCGAGGGAAGCGAGGGTCAGGAGAGCCACCGCGAAGGCGCTCAGCACGCCGAGGTTTCCCAGGATCGAGCGCAGATCGCCATTCCGGGACAGCAGGGTCGTCCACGCGTCCACGGCCCAGGCCTGCGGTGTCGCGTGTCCCGCGGTGCGCAGCCGTCATGACACACCTCCCGTGTCCGGCGCGACAGATGGCCGCGGCGAGCCCTCCGGGACGGGGCCGGACGGTGCGTGCCAGGGACCGACCGGCCCCTGCCGGAGCGATCTGCGCGAGGGGACGGTGGAGCGAGGAAGAAGGACGGGGCCGCCTGGCCCGAGGGGAAAGGGGGAGCCGTCATGAGCGGCCCTGTACTCGTGGGAGTGGACGGCTCGGCGACGAGCCTGGCAGCGGTGGAGGCCGCCGCACGGGAGGCCGATCGTCTGGGGGTGGAGCTCCGGCTGGCGCACGCCTGCGAGTGGCCGGCTGCCTCAGTGTCGCCGGGCGTGCCTCCGTGGGATCCGGGTGGAAGCGGATCACGCGGCCCTGCCAGCAGCGCGCTGACAGCGGCCGAGCGCCGGGCTCGCGGCGCCGCGCCCGGTGTGCGTGTCACACACACGGTCCTCATGGGTGAACCCGCGTCGGTGCTGGAGACCGAGTCCCACGGTTCGTCGCTCATCGTCGTGGGCAGCCGACCCGTGAGTCGGTTCGGCAGCGGACGCCGTGGCTCGGTCGCCTCCCGGCTGGCCGCCGGCGGAGGTTCTCCGGTGCTGATGGTCCGGGGCGGACCGCTTGAAGCGGGTCCCATCGTGCTCGCTTGCGACGACGGTCAAGTCGGCCGGCAAGCGGCAGAGTTCGCCCTCGCCGAGGCATCGGCTCGCGAGACCGACGTGGTGGTGCTGAACGGGTCCGCGACGCGGAACGGGCGGCCCCAGGACGGGCGCTACGACTCGGTGGCCGCGCTGCGGGAGAAGTACTGGGACGTCCCCGTGCGCCGTCCTCGCGTCCGGGGCGGGACCCGCCGAGCGGTCATCGAAGCGAGCACGCACGCCCAGCTCGTCGTGGTCGGCACGCGGCACCGGGGCGGATGGCCCGCCGCCCTGCGGGCCACGATCAGCCGAGCGGCCCTGCGGCACGCCGACTGCCCCGTCGCGGTGATCCATGAAGAGGGGACGAACCGGTGACCGGGCCGACGACGGCAAACTCGCGGGAAACGCACCGTCATGGCGCGGTCCGGCCAAGGAAGCCGCGGACATGCTCCTCACCGACGACGATTTCTCCACCATCGTGCGGGCCGTCGGCGAGGGCCGCGCCATCTGCGGCAACATCGTGGTGGTCCTTGCCGAATTGGCGGCGCGTGCCGGGGACGGGGCGTCCTCGCCGATCGGCGAACTCCGAGTGGGAGGGTCAGGACAAGTAGGGCCCACGGCCCGTTCCGCCGGCCAATTCGGCGGACGAGCTTGGGAGCTGGGGCCTGCTCCCTTTCGCCAGAGCCCTGCGCCGGGACCGACCGTCCCTGGAAATGGGGCCGTTCGGCCTCTGCGGCCACTGCGGCGTACGGGTGAGGCTGATGCGACCGGTTCGGCACAAAGGTTCGAGGGAGGACGCCATGGACGCTTCCGGCGCCGCCTCGGTCTCCGCACTGCGCGCCGCCCACGAGCGGTTCGTGACGGAGGCCGGCCAGGAGCAGGACGTGCGCGGTCTCGTGGCCGAATCCTGGCGACGCTGCCAGGCATGCGGCGTACATCCCGACGGCAGCCGTCCGCCGCCGCTGCGCTGGGCGTCCGACGAACTGAACTCCCATCGCCGGGTCCATGCCCTCGCCGCCGTGCTTCCCCTGTTCCGGGAGCTGCTGGGCTCCGGCGCCGCCGACGACGGGCATGTGTTCGCGGTCGGTGACGCCGACGGCACCCTGCTCTGGGTCGAGGGCGACACCGGGGCCATGAGACGGGCCGAGCGCATGAACTTCGTCGAGGGAGCCGTCTGGTCGGAGCGACAGGCCGGCACCAACGCCCCCGGTACGGCACTGGAGTTGGGCCGTCCGGTACAGATCGTGACGGGCGAGCACTTCAGCGCCCCCGTGCACGCCTGGTCCTGCGCCGCCGCCCCCGTGCGCGACCCCGGCACGGGGCGCGTGCTGGGCGTGGTCGATCTGTCCGGCGGTGCCACCATCGCCACGCCGCCGGCCCTGGCCGCGGTGCGTGCCGCCGCGCTGGCGGCCGAGGCGCAGCTGGCCCGTCTGCCGTCCGTGCCCCTCCTCGGACCGGACGGGCAGGTGTGCCGCAGCGGGGAGGAACCCTTGGCCGAGGCCCGTCTGTGGGCCCTGGGCAGGGACAGCGCCCTGCTGGAGCACGCGGGCCAGGTGCGCCACCTCAGCCCGCGGCACAGCGAGATCATGCTGGCGCTGGCCCTGGCGGGCCGGGGCGTGACCGGGGACCGGCTCGCCGTGGATCTCTCGGAACGTGAGATACCCGCCTCGACGCTGCGTGCCGAGATGACGCGGCTGCGCGCCGCGCTGGGACCGGACCTGCTCGGCTCCCGCCCGTACACGCTGCTGCGCCCCGTGCGGACGGACTTCGAGGAGGTGTCCCGGCTGCTGGCCGAGGGCCGGGCCGGCGAGGCGCTCGCCCGCTACCCGGGTCCGCTGCTGCCGCGTTCCGAGGCACCGGCCGTCGTGGCGCACCGCCGTTGCCTGGAACAGCTGTTGCGCGGGGCCGTCCTCGGCAGCGGTGACGCCGGGCTGCTGCGCCGCTGGGTGGAGGCGGACTGGGGCGCCGAGGACCTCGGCGCCTGGGCCGCCCTGGCCCGGACGCTGCCGGTCGGCACGCCCCAGCATGCCGCCGCTGCGGCGCGGGCCCGCGCGCTGAACCTGGAGACGGCCGTGTTCCCCCAGGTCCGGCGGCATGCAGCGGTGTTGCAGCGTTCCTCCTTCTAGCGTTCACAGCATCACCCCGATCGTCGTGGTCGGGCGTCATTCGAGAGGAGACGGTCATGAAGTACGAGCCTCCGGGAGCACCGGGCAGCCCCGTCGACGTCGCACCCCGCTACGAGAACTTCATCGGCGGCAAGTGGCAGGCGCCCACGACGGGTCGGTACACGCCCAACCTGTGCCCCGCCACCGCCAAGCCCATCTGCGAGATCCCGAAGTCCGGGGCCGAGGACATCGAACTCGCCCTGGACGCCGCGCACGCCGCCAAGGACGAGTGGGGCGAGGCCTCCACGACTCAGCGCGCCGCCGTCCTCAACCGGATGGCCGACGCCATCGACGCGCACCGCGAGGAACTCGCCGTCGCCGAGAGCTGGGAGAACGGCAAGCCGGTCCGCGAGACCCTGGCCGCCGACATCCCTCTGGCGGCCGACCACTTCCGCTACTTCGCGGCCGCGATCCGCGCGCAGCAGAGCGAGATCACCGAGATCGACAAGGAGACCATCGCCTACCACTTCCACGAGCCGCTCGGCGTGGTCGGGCAGATCATTCCGTTCAACTTCCCGCTGCTGATGGCCGCGTGGAAGCTTGCCCCGGCGCTCGCCGCCGGCAACGCCACCGTCATCAAGCCCGCCTCTCCGACCCCGTGGTCGATCCTGAAGCTGATGGAGGTCGTCGGCGACATCGTGCCGCCCGGTGTCCTCAACGTCGTCAACGGTCCCGGCGCCGAGATCGGCAAGGCGCTCGCCACCAACAAGCGCATCGCCAAGGTCGCCTTCACCGGCGAGACCACCACCGGCCGCCTGATCATGCAGTACGCGTCCCAGAACATCATCCCGGTCACGCTGGAGCTGGGCGGCAAGTCGCCGAACATCTTCTTCAACGACGTGGCCGCGGCCGACGACGACTTCCTCGACAAGGCCGTCGAGGGACTCGTCCTGTACGCGTTCAACAAGGGTGAGGTCTGCACCTGCCCCTCGCGCGCCCTCGTCCAGGAGGACATCTACGAGGAGTTCATGGGCCGCTGCCTGGAGCGCATCCGCGCCATCAAGCAGGGCGACCCCCTCGACACCGCGACCATGATCGGCCCCCAGGTGTCGAAGCAGCAGGTCGAGAAGATCGCCTCTTACGTCGACATCGGCGTCAAGGAGGGCGCCGAACTACTGATCGGGGGCCACCGGCCCACGCTCGGCGGGGAGTTCGCGGACGGCTTCTTCTACGAGCCGACCGTCCTCAAGGGCCACAACAAGATGCGGGTCTTCCAGGAGGAGATCTTCGGCCCCGTCCTCGCCGTCACCACGTTCAAGGACGAGGCCGAGGCCCTGGAGATCGCCAACGACTCGCTGTACGGCCTCGGCGCCGGCGTGTGGACCCGCGACGGCGCCCTCGCCTACCGCATGGGCCGCGCCGTCAAGGCCGGCCGGGTCTGGACGAACTGCTACCACCAGTACCCCGCCGGTGCCGCCTTCGGCGGCTACAAGGTCTCCGGCATCGGCCGCGAGAACCACCAGATGATGCTCGAGCACTACAGCCAGACCAAGAACCTCCTGGTCAGCTACGGCACCAAGCCGCTCGGGCTGTTCTAGGAAGGAGCGGGGTGACATGTCCGTCGGTTCGGTGAATGTCGAGAACGGCACCGCGGGCCACGTCACCGCCACCCGGGCGGCCCGCAAGGCCATCGAGGCCCTGCGCGCCGCCCAGGGCAGACCGGTGATGTTCGTCCAGTCGGGCGGCTGCTGCGACGGCAGCGACCCGATGTGCTTCCCCGGCGGCGAATTCGCCCTGGGCGACGGCGACATGTTGATCGGCGTGGTGCACGGCTGCACCTTCCACATGAACGCCGACCACTACGAGGCCCTCGGCCGCCCCCTCTTCGTCCTCGACGTCGAACCGGGCACACCGGGCGGCTTCTCCCTCCCCGCCGGGGACGGACTGCGGTTCGTCACCCGGATCAAGACGCCCCGGCGTCAGCGAAGTTGAGGAGCAGAACCATGAAGGCAGCAGTGGTCACCGAATTCGGCAAGGCCCTGGAGATCCAGGACCTGCCCGTCCCCGAGGCCGGCCCCGGACAGGTGCTCGTCCGGATGGAGGCCTCCGGGCTCTGCCACACCGACATCCACGCGGCCCACGGCGACTGGCCGGTCAAGCCGCAGCCGCCGTTCATCCCCGGCCACGAGGGCATCGGCACCGTCGAGGCCGTCGGCGCCGGCGTCTCCGCGGACCTCCTCGGCAAGCGGGTCGCCGTGCCGTGGCTCGGCTCGTCCTGCGGCAGCTGCCGCTACTGCGTGTCCGGCTGGGAGACCCTGTGCGAGTCGCAGGTCAACTCCGGCTACTCCGTGGACGGCTGCTACGCCGAGTACACCGTCGCGAGCGCGGGCGCGGTCGTCCGGGTCCCCGACGCCGTGTCGTCGCTGGACGCGGCCCCCCTGACCTGCGCCGGGGTCACCACCTACAAGGCGATCAAGGTCGCCCGCGTGGTCCCGGCCGAGCGGGTCGCCGTCTTCGGCATCGGCGGACTCGGCCACCTCGCGGTGCAGTACGCGCGCCTCGTCGGCGGTCTGGTCACGGCTGTCGACCTCGAACCGGAGAAGCTGGGCCTGGCCCACCGGCTCGGTGCCGACGTACTCGTCAACGCCCGCACCCACGACCCGGTCGAGGAGATCAGGAAGACCGGCGGAGCGGACGTGGCGATCGTGCTCGCCGCCGCGCCCAAGGCCTTCGAGCAGGCGTACAAGTCGCTCAACCGCGGCGGACGCCTGGTCATGGTAGCTATGCCCGCCGACGACGCGGCGGTCAACGTGCCGATCTTCGAGACCGTGGTCGGCGGGATCTCCGTCATCGGCTCCATCGTCGGCACCCGGCAGGACCTGACCGAGGTGTTCGCGCTGCACGCGGCCGGACGTACCCAGGTCATCGCCGAGACCCGTCGTCTGGAGGACGTCAACGACTCCTTCGACGAGGTCCTCGGAGGGCGGGCCGAAGCCCGGCTCGTCTTCGAGTTCTGAGAGGTCCGAGACCTCTGAGAGATCCGTGACCCGGCAGCCACCGGGCCACGGGGAGAGGCAGCACACCATGCCCACCGTCACCGTAGGCGTCCTACGGGAGCGGGCCCCCGGCGAACGCCGGGTCGCCCTCGTCCCCGAGGCCGTCACCCTTCTGCGCCGCGCCGGGCTCGACGTGCTGGTCGAGACCGGGGCGGGCTCCGGAGCCTGGTTCACCGACGCCGACTACACGGACGCCGGCGCGACCGTCGTACCCCCGGACGAGTTGTACGACCGGGCCGACCTGATCCTGTGCGTGGCGGCGCCCGACCCCGAGACCGCCGGCGCCCTGCGCCCCGGACAGACCCTGATCGGCCTGCTCGAACCCCTGCGCCACCCCGCGCTGACCGAGGAGCTGACCGCACGCGGAGTGCGCACGGTGAGCCTCGACCTGCTGCCGCGCACCCTCAGCCGCGCCCAGTCCATGGACGCCCTGACCTCCCAGGCCAACATCGCCGGCTACAAGGCGGCCCTGCTCGCCGCCGACACCTACGACCGCTTCCTCCCGATGCTGACCACCGCGGCGGGCACCATGCGCCCCGCGCAGGTCCTGGTCCTCGGCGCCGGAGTGGCGGGACTGCAGGCCATCGCCACCGCCCGCCGCCTCGGCGCCGTCGTCTCGGCGTACGACGTACGCCCCGCGTCACGAGGGGAGGTGGAATCCCTGGGTGCCCGGTTCCTCGACGTCCAGCGCCCGCCGGACGGGGAACCGGACACCGAACGGGGAGGCTACGCACGAGAGCTGACGGCGCAGGAGCAACGGGCCCAGCGCGAGGCGCTCGACACGCACATCGCCCGCTCCGACATCGTCATCACCACCGCCCAGGTCCCCGGCCGCAAGCCGCCGCTCCTGGTGACCGCATCCGTGCTGGAACGCATGCGGTCCGGCTCGGTCGTCGTCGACCTCGCCGCGAGCGAACTCGGCGGCAACGTCGAGAACTCCGAACCCGACAAGACCGCCGTCCTGGACAGCGGCGTCACCGTCATCGGCGCCGGACGGCTGCCGTCCGCGATGGCGACCGCCGCGTCCACGGCCTACGCCCGCAACCTCGTCGCCCTGCTGCGCCACCTGGTGCACGACGGCGAACTCGTCCTCGACCCGGCCGACGAGATCACGGGCGCCCTCCTGGGAGGTGAAACGTCATGAACGACCTCGACCTCCTCACCGCGATCACCGTGTTCGTGCTGAGCGTGCTGGTCGGCATCGAGGTCATCAGCAAGGTCCCCGCGACCCTGCACACCCCGCTGATGTCCGGCTCCAACTCGGTGCACGGCATCGTCGTCGTCGGCGCCATGCTGATCGCGGCGGAGTCCCACACGTGGCTCGGATATGTCCTGGCCTTCGTGGCCATGGTCTTCGGCGCGATGAACGTCGTCGGCGGATACGTCGTCACGGACCGGATGCTGGAGATGTTCAAGGCCAAGCCCCAGAGCAACGACAAGAGCGACAAGCATGACAAGGCGGAGGTGTGATCGACATGGACACCGTCTCCAACGCCGTCCACTACGTCTTCCTGGCCGCGGCCGCCTGCTTCGTGCTCGGCCTGCACCTGATGAACCACCCGCGCACCGCCCGCCGCGGCAACACCCTGTCCGCCCTGGCGATGGCCGTCGCGGTCGGGGCCACCGTGTGGCTGGTGGCCGACGAGGACGTCATCAGCGGCGCCGGCTGGCTCGTGCTCGCCTCGGGCGGACTCGTCGGCGCGGCACTGGGCCTGTGGGCCGCGCGCGAGGTGCGGATGACCGCCATGCCCCAACTGGTCAGCCTCTTCAACGCCGTCGGCGGCGGCGCGGCCGCGCTCATCGCCGTCAACGACCTGCTCCAGGCCGAGGACCCGGCCGCACTCGGCGCCAGGGTCTCCCTGCCCGGCGCACTGGACATCGTCATCGGCGCGGTCACCTTCTCCGGATCGCTGATCGCGGCCGGCAAGCTCCAGGGGACCGTGTCCGGGGCGCCTGTCGTCTTCCCGGGGGCACGGCTGCTGAACGCGCTGCTGCCGGCGTCCTTCGTGGCCGGCACGGTCTGGCTGGTGCTGGCGCCGGACTCCCGCACGGCGCTGTACGGGCTGACCGCCGTGGCGCTGCTGTTCGGCGTGACCATGGTGCTGCCCATCGGCGGCGCCGACATGCCGGTCGTCATCGCCCTGCTGAACGCCTTCACCGGATCCGCCGTCGCCATGGCCGGGTTCGTCCTCGACGAGACCGCCCTCATCATCGCGGGCATGCTCGTCAGCTCCTCGGGCGGGATCCTCACCAAGCTGATGGCGGACGCCATGAACCGGTCCGTCGCCAACGTCGTCGTCGGCGGCTTCGGCACCGGCGACGACGCACCGGCGGCGGCCGGTACGGCCGGGGCCCCGGCCCAGGTGCGGTCGGTCTCCGCGGACGATGTGGCGGTCCAGCTGGCCTACGCGAACAAGGTCGTCTTCGTGCCCGGATACGGCCTCGCCGCCGCCCAGGCCCAGCACGAACTCGGTGCCCTGGCCAAGCTGCTCACCGACCACGGCATCGACGTCAGCTACGCCGTGCACCCGGTCGCCGGGCGCATGCCGGGACACATGAACGTACTTCTCGCCGAGGCCAACGTGCCGTACACCCAGCTGAAGGAGATGGACGAGGCCAACCCGGAGTTCTCCCAGGCCGACGTGGCCCTCGTCATCGGCGCCAACGACGTCACCAACCCGATCGCCCGCCGCCCCGGCAACGCGATCTCCGGGATGCCGATCCTGGACGTCGACAAGGCGAAGAGCGTGGTCGTCATCAAGCGGTCGATGGGCCACGGCTACGCGGGCATCGACAACGAGCTCTACAGCAACCCGAAGACCGGGATGTTCTTCACCGACGCAAAGAAGGGACTGAGCGAACTGAAGGCGGCCGTCGGAGAGTTCGTCGGCTGAGATCCCACGCAGCGGTGGGCCCCCGTCTCATGGCGGGGGCCCACCGCCGCGCGGTCAGTCGGCGGTGTCCGTCAGCATCGTTCCGTCGTCGCGGAGAAGGGGTGGCAGTCGTCTGGCCGGAAGAGGTTCATCGTGGGGGAGCCGATGAAACGACGGCTCAGGAACCGTGCGCCTGTGGTCCGCCGGGATCCGTCGACGCGCCGGTGAGCTGCGGTTCGACGTCCACCACGCCCTCGACGGCGCGAACGAGGCGCACGGCGACCGCGATGAGCGAGGTGTCGCGGATGTGTCCGCGCAGGGTCACGACGCCATCGTGCACGTTCACGTGGATGGCGTGGCTGAAGCCCGGGAACAGGTAGGACACCACCGTGCGGCGGACCTCCTCCGCTATCTCCTCGTCCGACCGCAGGAAGACCTTCAGCAGATCGGCACGGCTGACGATGCCCTGGAGCATGCCGATGTCGTCGACCACGGGCAGCCGCTTGACGTGCCGGACAGCCATGATCCTCGCGGCCTGCGCGAGAG
Organism: Streptomyces sp. NPDC051677; assembly: GCF_044453465.1. Taxonomy (NCBI): domain Bacteria; kingdom Bacillati; phylum Actinomycetota; class Actinomycetes; order Kitasatosporales; family Streptomycetaceae; genus Streptomyces; species Streptomyces sp. NPDC051677. Next base: position 63,986 of record NZ_JBITCT010000032.1, on the reverse strand, counting down.
TGGCGCCCGGACGGACGGTGACGGCGGGTGTGCTCATGAGCTCCTCCGCCCGGGTCGCACCGGCCTTGGCGACATCGACCAGCCGCTGTCGCTGCCGGGAGAGGCTCTGCTCCTCATCGCGGAACTCCTCCTTGGGCAGCAGGTCCGCCTCGGACACGACACCGATGACGCGCCCCTCCCCCTCCAGTACCGGCATGGCGCTGACCTGCCACTGCTCCATGGTCCGCACGATCTCCTTGAAAGGCGCCTCGCGTCCGACGGCCACGACGGTCTGGGTCATCACATCGCTCACGATGTGCGGAGTGCCGGTCATGTCCGACCACCTCGTCTCGAGTTCGTCAGGTCACGGTTCGGTGGCGCCCATGTCCAGGCGGAACGGGGGATAGGCGTCCGGCATCAGGGCGGCACAGGCGGCGACCCGCAGGACCCAGCGGTTGAGACCCGTGATCAGGTCGAACAGGTCCCGGGGGTACTTCTCGGTGAAGGCGAGGACCACGGCGGCGATCACCGCCATGACCGTGGCGATCGACTCCAGCCCCGCTCACGTGGCCAGTCCGGCACGGCGTGACCCCTCGGGCTCCGGCGCCGCGGAGGTGTCGTCCACCCGGTGGTTCAGCTCCGCGGAGACGTCGACCACCCCGTCCACGCCCTGACACAGGCGGATGACGACCGGGACGAGCGACTTGCGCTCGACGGTGCCCTTCAGCGACACCCGGCCGTCGACGACCCGCAGGGTGAGCGCACCGGGCGTGATGCCGAGCGTGCGCAGAAGGACCTCTCCCGAGATCTCCTCCCGGATGGCGCTGTCGCCCCGCAGGAAGACACGGAGCAGGTCGGCCCTGCTGACCAGCCCGACCAGCCTGTCCGCCTCGTCGACCACCGGCAGCCGTTTGACATGGTGGCGCTCCATGACCTGGGCGGCCTCCACCGCCGTCCACTGCGGCCTGGCTGTCACGGCCGGGCAGTTCATCAGCCCTCCTGCGGTCGTGGCCTCCGCCTTCGCCCGGTCGGCGGGCCGGGGACGCAGGACCGGCAGCAGACCCGCCGGATCCAGTTGGGCGGCCTCCTTGCGCAGCAGGTCCGCCTCGGAGACCACGCCTACGGCGTGTTCCTCGTCGTCCACGACCGGCACGGCGGTGATGTCGTGCTCGGCGAGCAGCTTGGCCAGCTCCTTGAAGCCGGTGTCCCGGTGCACCTTCACAACCGACGTGGTCATGAGGTCGCTCACGGTCCGGTGCCACATGGCTCCCCGCCTCCTTGTGTCGCGTGCGTTCCTGCTTCCACTCTCCGCTCGGTGGGCGTGAGCCGCATGGGCCGGACGGTCCCGACCGAACGGCAACGCGACGACGGCCTTCGCCACGCCGTCCAGGGCGTCGCCCTCGTCAAGGTGTGGCGTGCGGGCGCTCGGCGGAAGAAGTGAGGCTGGATGGAGAGCGGACAGGAGGCGGCGCAGAGATCACCTGGAGGCGTCATGAGCGGTGCGGACGGACGTCGGCCGATCGTCGTGGGCGTCGATACAGACCCCTCGCAGCGGCTGGCTCTCGCCTGGGCCGCCGACGAAGCGGACCGGGGGCTGCCAGCTCCAGTCCGCGTTTTTCTGGCGGTGTCGACGATGGCTTGAGCCAGGACGTGGGGCGAGTACTGGTCGAGTGAGGCCGCCAGACGCAGGACTTCCGCGGGTTTCAGATCGGGGGGCGGCGGTGACGTCGAGGACGCGCGGGCGGCCCCGGGTGAGGGTGCCGGTCTTGTCGAGCAGCAGGGTGCGGGCGCGGCCGAGGTTCTCCAGCGCGCCGCCGTCGCGGACGACCACGCCGAGACGGGAGGCGCGGGAGAGGCCGGAGACGATCGCGACCGGGGCGGCCAGCAGCAGCGGACAGGGCGTGGCGACGACCAGGACGGCGACTGCCCGGACGGCGGAGCCACTGGTCAGCCACGCCAGTCCGGCGACGACGAGGGAGAGGGGAAGGAACCCGGCGGCGTAGCGGTCGGCCAGCCGCACGACGGGCGCGGACTCGGCCCCGGACTGCTCGGCCGGCCGCACGATACGGGCGTAGGTGCTGTCCCGCGCGGCGGCTGTGGCGCACAGTTCGAAGGCGCCACCGGCGTTGACCACACCGCTGCGCACTCCTTCACCCAGGAGCCGCTCGACCTGGACGGGCTCACCGGTGAGCACCGATCCGTCGAGCACGGCGGCGCCGCTTTCCACACGGCAGTCGGGACATGCCTGGGGCGGTCAGGCGGTGCAGCCGCGCTGTGAGAGTGGAGTGGTTCATGGCACACCTCGGTCCGGCACGGTCATTGCCGGATCGGTCTCCCCCCATCCCATCGTGGCACCCGGCCCTTGCGGAAGGGGACGTCGGGCCCTGCTTCCGGGCCGGACGGACGGCACAGGAACTCCTCAGAAGAAGCTCAGAAGTTCCTGTGCCAGGCTGGCGCGCCTGATCGACACGGGAACCCCAACTCGCTGGAGGATTTCGCAGATGAGCCTGGTCAACGGCCTGCCCGCACACATACTGCTCGTGCATTTCGTCGTGGTCCTCGTTCCCCTGACCGCTCTGGCACTCGTGGTCTGTGCGATCCGGCCCAGGGCGGCACAGCGCATGGGCGTCGTCCTGCCCCTGCTCGCCCTGGTCACGCTCGTGAGCGTTCCGCTCACCACGCAGGCCGGCGAATGGCTGGAGGCACACGTCGACGGCAACGCGCTGGTGCGCCGGCACGCCGAACTCGGCGACGGCCTGCTCCCCTGGGCCGGGGGCCTGTTCCTCCTGGCGGTCGCCGTCTGGTGGGCTACCGGCCGGGCCGCCGCGTCGGGATCCCCCGCCTCCGGCAGCACACGGTGGTCCGCCACGCCGGTGCGCGTCGCGGCGGCGGTGCTGTCGCTCGCGGTGGCCGCGGGAGCCGTCGTTGACGTCTACCGCATCGGTGACTCGGGGGCGAAGGCGGCGTGGCAGGGAGGCTTCTCCAAGACGGCGTCGGGCGACGGGGACGACTGACCCGCCGTCGGCTCGCTTCGACGGCCGGGAAGAGCGAGGGAAGTGGTCGGCCTGCGCGCCACCCTCATGTGTCGTCGGTGTGCAGGGCCAGGCGGGGGCAGGCGGCGACGGCCCGTCGGGTGTGACTGCGCAGCCGGTCGGGGACGATGCGGTCCTTGAGAATGGGGTAGCCCCACTCGTCGAGGTCGATCAGCTCGGGGAGCAGTTCGCCGCACAGACCCTGACCGGTGCAGGCCATGCGGTCGACGCGCAGGGCCCGGTTCGGGGTCATCGCCACGTCTCCGGTGGTGTGGCGGGCGGTACGGGGCCGCCGCTCGATCCGGGCGACGTCCTTGTCGACCGGCGCACCGCTCTCGCGCATGCGGTCCATGAGCAGGGTGATCGGGTCAAGGGACTTCCACCGCTCGAGCTCAGCAGTGGGCGACCATCGCAGCAGCGCCATGTCGCCGGGGGACGTCGGTGGAATGGGGAAGGTGTCGGGGGCGGCGGACATCAGGGACGCGGACGATCACGTCGGTCGCCTCCTCGATCGTCGGGTCGGGGACGGTGTCCCAGGAGCTCTGTCCCGGGCCGTGGTAGACGAGCGCTCGCACGGTACTCACTCCCTCGCTGCCCCGTTCAACGGTCACTACCGGCCGGGCGGCCGGGCAAACCGGGGCCTTCTCTCCCGTCGGTCTTCTCAGCCTGCTGCCGTCGCGCCGGCCAGGGAGAGCCAGTCGGCCAGCGCGGCCGGGTCTGTGGCCCCACAGCGGAAGCCGACGTGCCCGTCCGGGCGGACGGCCAGGAGGCCGCGCCCGGGGCTGTTCGTCAGCCGGAGGACGGTGACCTGAGGGCCGGTCACCACGTCCGGTGGCGGGTCCGCGTCGCGTTGGAGCAGCACGTGGACTCCGGGGCGGGCCAGGAGCCCGTGCAGCCGTCGGGGAGGCCCGCCGATGCTCACCCTGGCGTCCGGCAGACGGTCTCCCGGGCGAGGAGCACCCGAAAGGCGCGGTGTCCCGTCGACCGACAGGGGACTGCGCCGGTAGTTCACCCGCAGCTGGGAGATGAGGCGGACGGCTTCGGCGACCAGCCGTCGCCGGTCCAGGAGGGCGGGGATGACCGGGGCCGCCAAAGGAGCGCCCACCGCGCGCAGCCATGAGGGGACACGGCCGGTCGACGCCTCTGCCCAGAACGCCGCGTGGGTGAGAGCCATCCGTCCGCGGGCGGCAGGCCGGCGCTCGCCGTCGTAGGAGTCGAGGAGTACGTCGGTGCCGGGCCCGAGGCGGTCCGCTGTGAGGCCGAGCTTCCAGCCGAGGTTCACCGCGTCCTGGATGCCGGCGTTCATGCCCTGCCCCGTGGCCGGCGAGTAGTTGTGCGCGGCGTCCCCAGCCAGGAAGAGCCGCCCCTGGCGGAACCGCCGGGCCAGGCGGCACTGCAGCGGCACCCGGGCGGACCATGCGAGACGCTCGATGCCCGCCTGCAGACCCGTGTCGTCCAGAAGGCGCTGGAGCTCGGCCCGCGGGACGGCCGGTCCGGGCTGGCCGAAGTCGCGTGCGGATCTGTCGGCGGACGCCCGGGTGGCCAGCAGTCGCCAGGGGGCCTGCTCGCCGAGCGGGAAGAGGAACAGCAGCCCGTCGCGGCCCGCGAACACCTGGGCGCCGGAGGGGTCGTACGCACTGCCGAAATCGACGTCGGCGAGGATCACTTCCTCGGCGTACGGCCTGCCGTACCACCCGATGACCGCGCTCTCGCGCACCGTACTGGCCGGGCCGTCACAGCCGACCACGTAGGAGCAGCGGGCCTCCTCGATGCCGTGCGCCGATCGCAGCACGGCTCGCGCGCTGTGCCCGTCGTCGCGGGTGGTCACCAGTTCCGTGCCCCGCTCGACCGTCACCCCTCGTTCGGTGAGTGCACGCGCCAGCACGCCTTCGACGTGTGTCTGCCGCACGAGTGAGAGATGAGGGAACGCGGTGTCGGGCAGTGTCAGGTCACCGAGTCCGGCCTCGACGCTGTGGGAACCGAGATGGAGGCGGGCCGTCGGGGCGGTGTCCGCCAGATCCAGCAGGGCCTCGGTCACGCCGAGCGGGCGCAGGACCTCCAGCGTCCGGGGGTGCAGAATGAGCGCCCTGGAGGGCCGGAACGGCTCGGGCCGCCGCTCGACCACCCGGACGCGCGCTCCATGGGCATGAGCCTGTAGCGCCAGAGTGAGCCCGGTCGTACCGGCGCCGACGACGAGGACGTCCACGGCTGACGTCATGTCCCGGTCCGTATGCGCCACCAGGCCGCCTCAGCTGTGGTGTCGCGATCCGCGACGTCATCGAGGAGCCCGGGTTCGGTGATGACGTCGTCGCGACGCAGTCCGGGAAGGATCGTGTACCGGATCGAACCGGGCACGCTCACCAGCGCCAGAACGCGCCACAGGCAGCGTGCGTAGTGCTCGGCGCGCCGGGGGCCGTCCCACTCGTACACGCCGCGGTACCGGCCCTGCTCGTCGTGGGCCAGCCACAGCTTTGAGGTGAAGCCGGGGAAGCCGACGAACAGGGGTGTGTTCAGCAGGCTCTCCCTGCGGAACAGCAGGTGCGCGGGTCCGCGCACGACACGCAGCCGGAAGGTGACCAGCAGCGTGCACGGGTCCTTCGCCAGGCCGCTGCCGAGGCGGGTCTCCCGGTACACCCGGCCCGAGGTCCCGTCCGTGAAGCGCAGCCGCGTCCCGACACGGCCCTTGGCCAGGTGGATGCGGTGGCGTGCGAGCAAGGGGAAGGTGGAGACGAAGCACGCGGCCACGGCTCGCCATGCCTCCCCCGAAGGAAGCGGTCTCTGTTCACTCATCATGGCCTCCGGTTCCATGCCTAGTCCGGCTCCATGTAGGGGCGGCGGAAGACCGGCGCCTGGCCGGTGCCCCACGGCCGTACGGCGGCCAGCGCCCGGGAGACGGCCGATTCCAGAGGCCCACTGGTGTCGACAGCGACGGCCTCGGGCCACGGGGGCTCTTCGGCCGCCATGGCGGTGGCGACGGCGAGGTCGGCGTCGGACGGCCCGGGGGCACGTGTGCTCAGCCGGGCCGCCGAGACCTCGCCCGGCGCCTGGCAGTGCAGGGCCACCAGATCGGCGCTGGTGCGCTCGGCCACCCGCCGGGCCGCCACACGCTGCTCCGTGCTGGACCACGTGGCGTCCAGCACGACGGACTCACCGGACGCCAGCAGGGCCGCCGCACGGTCGAGCAGGGCGGCGTAGGTCCGGGCCGTCCACTCGGCGGTGTACAGCCCTTCGCCGTAGGCGGCCGCCGCCGACCGCTCGGGGGGAATGCCCGCCAGTTCCTTGCGGAGGCGGTCGCTGCTGAGGAGGGTGGCCTCCAGCCGGTCGGCGAGTGCACCGGACAGGGTGGACTTCCCGCTGCCGGGCGGTCCGCCGACGACGGTCAGTCCGACGGCGGCGGTGCGTAGGTGGCGCAGGGTGGTCGAGAGCAGCCGTTGTGACGCCGGCTCCGCGCCCGGCGCTCCCTGGCCCGCCTGGATGAGTGACACCTTGGCTCGGACGAACGCGCGGTGGGCGACGTAGTGGTGCCACAGGGACGGGGGCGCGGGGTCGCCGGAGTACTCGCTGTAGCGGGCGAGGAAGTGGGCCGCGGCATCCGGGGCGCCGAGTTGTTCGAGGTCCATGGCGAGGAAGGCGGCGTCGTCGAGACCGTCGACGTAGCGGAGGCGGTCGTCGAACTCCAGGCAGTCCAGGACGCGGGGTCCGTCGTCGAGGCAGAAGACGTCCTCGGCGAGCAGGTCTCCGTGGCCGTCGACCACCCGCCGCTGCTCGATGCGGGAGTCGAACAGCCGCTCGCGCCGGGCGAGGTAGCGGCGCACGAGCCGTTCGACCTCGGGCATCCCGTCGGGCACGGAGCCCTCGCCGGTCAGGGTGCGGATCTGCGCGAAGCTCGCCTCCCAGCGCGAGGACAGCGCGGCCCGCGTGCCCTGTTCGTCCACGTCCCGGGCGCGGGGCGCCTCGGCGTGCCAGGTGGCGAGCCGTCTGGCCACGGTCCGCAGCTCGTCGTCGAGCGGGGCGCCTGTTCGCACCAGCTGGGACAGGCGTCGGTCTGCCGGCATACGGCGCATCACCACGATCGGTTCCGGCGCCTCGGTGTCAGGACTCAAGACCTCGCCCAGGCCCAGGTAAACGTCCGGCGCGAAGCGGCGGTTGAGAGCGACCTCGCGTTCGCACGCCGTCCGGCGTGCCGCCCGCTCGGTGTAGTCGAGGAAGCCCAGGTTCACGGGTTTCTTGACCTTGTAGGCGCGGTCGCCGGCGAAGAACAGGATCGCGGTGTGGGTCTCGCACACCTCCGCCCGCGGCGGCTGGTGGCCCGGACGGCCTGGCTCAGTCATGGGGGACGACGGCTACGGGGCAGCGTCCGTGATGGAGGGCAGCGTGGGCGACGGGGCCCAGGTGCGGTGCCACACCGTGCCGGTGCGCGCGTCGGCCGACGACCAGCAGCGCGGAGCCCTCGGCTGCCTGGACGACGGCCTTGGCGGGGCTCGCCAGACGGATGCTGTCGGCCACCTCCACCTGCGGGTACTTCTCGTGCCAGGGCCGGAGCGCCCTGCTCAGCTCCTTCTGCGTCTTCCTCGTCATCTCCTCGGCGACCTCGTGGTCCGCACCCCAGGGCGTGCGCGCGTGGAGCGGCACGCTGCGCCCGTGGACGGCCAGCAGCGCAACGCCCCGGGCCGCCGCGGTGTGGAAGGCGAAGTCGAGCAACTCCTCACCTGAGTCGTGCAGTTTCAACGCCACCACCACGCGAGCCGCGGCCGCGGGGGCTGGTCCCTCCGCCGTCGGCTCCGCTCGGACCAGGACGACCGGTCGCTCGGCACGCGCCACGACCGGCATGCTGACGTCGCCCATGAAGTAGCTTTCGACGGCTTCCAGCCCCCGGGAGCCGAGCACGAGCATCTCGGACTCCGAGGCCGCCTGGAGCAGGGCCTCCTGGGCGTCCTCGGCGACCAGGTTCCCGACGACGACCAGGTCCGGGTGGTGTGCCCGCAGTTCTGCCTGAGCGGTGTGCACCAGACGCTTCGCCCAGTAGTTCTGGTCGACTTCGGCGGTGACGCGGGCCGGTTCAGGCGCCAGCAGCGGCCAGGCGTGCAGCAGCCGCAGGGTGAGCCCCCGATTCTCGGCCTCGTCGGCGGCCCAGCGGGCGGCGGCGAGACTCTCGGGTGAGCCGTCGAGGCCCACGGTGATCGCTGGTTGCATGGCGGCGGCCTCCGTCTCGTACGAAGCTGGAGATGACGGTGAACGAGTCCGGTGGCGCACTGGTCCGGGTGTCGCCGGCATGCCGGGCGTGGTGAGTTCTCTCCCTTCGAGAAGTACCCCAATCCCCTCCGGCGCGCATGTGGACCAGGGAGGACGGGAGCTCGGAGAACGCGGATCCGGTACGAGAGGAGACCGGAACGGTGACGATTCCCCTGGTGGTCGGCGTCGACGGATCCGAGGTGAGCCTGGAGGCCGCGGACTGGGTCGCCTCCTGCACGCAGCGGCCGGCGAGTGCGAGGCGTCGGACGTGATCGCCACGGCTTCGCTCCGTGCCGGGGAACGTGCTTCCTCGGTGCGGCTGTCGAGCGAGGTGCTGCGGGAGGACCCCGCCGCCGCGCTGGTCGACGAGGGGCGCAACGCCTTCGCACTGGTTCTCGGATCCCGGGGGCTCGGCGATCTCGCCGGGATGCTGCTGGGCGCGGTCAGCCTGGCCGTGGCGGTGCGGGCGGACTGTCCGGTCGTCGTGGTGCGCGGCGCGGCGGAGCACCGACAGGCCCGGTTCGGAAGCGTCGTCGTCGGTGTCGAGGAGGGCGAGGGCAGTGGCACGGCCGTGCGGTTCGCGTGCCGGGAGGCGCGCGTGCGGCGTTGTCCACTGGTGGCGGTGCACGCCTGGAGCCGCCGATCCGGTGGTCCTGCGGTGTCTCCGCACCCGAAGTGGTACGCCCCCGAGGCGCCCCGGCGCCCTCCGGCCCAGGTACTCGACGACGCGCTTCGTGATGCGGCGGAGCCGTCCGGCGAGCCCGTGGTGTACCGACCGGTGATCGAAGGCCCGGCTCGCCGGGCGCTGCTGGACACGGCGTCGCAGGCGGACCTGCTGGTCGTCGGCGCGTGCAGACGGCAGGGCCACATGGGTCTGCGACTGGGCCTGGTCAACCACGCGCTGCTGCACCACGCGCCCTGTCCAGTCGCGGTTGTGCCCCAGACGTGAGGTACGGCTCCCGGGGCCGGAAGCCGGTCCGCCAGGGACCTTCGGCCCAGGACCCCAACCCGTCGGTGTCCGAAACTGGACCAGGAGTGGGGGGCGACCAGCACCCGCTGGAGGACGACCTATGAACGCCCAAGGATCCCCGTACACATCCGGTCCGCCTTCGCCGCGCAGCGAGCACATGCCACCGCGCGTGAATCCGCTGAGGCGTCCGTCCGACAGATTCGAATGGTGGTTCCGTCACCTCCTGATGATCGTCCTCGTCCTCGGGCTGCCCGTAGCCGCCTACAGCGCGGGAACGACGGCGTACGGGGCGTCGATGCGCACCGTCCGGGCCCAGGCTGCGGAACGGCACGAGGTCACCGCCCGGCTGACCGAGGACGTCCGGCGCGAGAAGAACAGCCTGGCGAAGCGGCCGGCGCAGGTCCGCTGGACCGACGCCGGAGGCATCGTGCGGACCGGAGCGGCCCTGGTGGAGCCGGGGACGTCCAAGGGCGCCGCCGTACGGGTGTGGGTGGACCGGAAGGGAACCGTCACCAGTCCGCCGGAGAGCGCGCTCAACGCGACAGCCACTGGTTGGGTGATGGGCACAGCGGCGGCGTTCGGCGTGGCCTTCGGGACCTATGGGCTCTGGGCGGGCACGCGCCTGCTGCTGGACCGCCGAAGGTACGCGCAGTGGGACACCGAGTGGGAGCGGGCGGAGCCGCTGTGGTCCGCGCGCTTCCGCCGGTGACGACCGGCGACCGGACGCAGCCCACGCGAGGAGGTGCACTGATGTCGGACGCGACGACCACCGATCTGTACGAAGTGACGATGGCCATGTCCTACCTGCGGGAGGGGATGACGGCCCCGGCCACGTTCAGCCTGTTCGTCCGGGACCTGCCTCCCGGGCGCGGCTTCCTGACAGCGGCCGGACTGGAGTCCGCCCTGGACCACCTGTCCGGCTTCCGTGTCGGCCCCGAGGACGTCGACGCCTTCGCCTCCGCGCTGCACCGCCCGCCACAGGATCTGGAGCCCCTCCTCGGCCTGGCGTTCACCGGCTGGGTGCGGGCGGTGCCGGAAGGGCGGGTCGTGCTCGCGGGCGAGCCCCTGCTGGAGGTGACAGCCCCCCTCCCGCAGGCGCAACTTGTGGAGACGTACGTGCTCAACCTGCTCAGTCACCAGACGGCGATCGCCTCGAAGGCCGCGCGCTGTGTGCTCGCCGCGGCCGGGCACCCGGTCGTCGACTTCTCCCTGCGGCGCACCCACGGCCCGCAAGCAGGCTTCGAGGCCGCTCGCCTCGGCGCACTGGCCGGTTTCGCCGGCACCAGCAACGTGGCCGCGGCCACCGCCCTGGGCATACCCGCAGTGGGCACCATGGCCCACTCCTACGTGGAGGCGTTCCCCTCCGAGAACGAGGCGTTCCGAGCCTTCGCCCGCTGCCACCCCGGCCCCGTGACCCTGCTGGTGGACACCTACGACACAGAGGAGGGCGTCCGTGTCGCGGCACATGTCCTGCGGGACCTGGACCGCGGGCCCGGCTGCGCCGTACGGCTGGACAGCGGCGACCTCGCAGACCTCGCGGCACGCGCACGGACGATCCTCGACGGGGCCGGACTGCCGGGCGTGCGGATCGTCGCCAGCGGCGGTCTCGACGAGTACGCCGTGGACGCCCTGGTGCGCTCCGGAGCACCGATCGACACGTATGCCGTCGGTACGCGCGTCGGGGTGTCGGCCGACGCCCCGTATCTGGACTCCGCCTACAAGATGGTGGAGTACGACGGCCGCCCGGTGATGAAGCTGTCGTCGGCGAAGGTGACGGCGCCCGGTCCCAAACAGGTGTTCCGCCGTCCCGGATGTACGGACGTGATCGCTCTCGCCGACGAGCGGCCACCGGCCGACGGCGTCGCGCTGCTGCACACGGTGATGGAGAACGGCCGGCGTACCGGCGGGCGGTCCACGCTCGACGAGTGCCGGGCCAGATGTGCCGCGGACCTGGGCAGTCTGCCCTCCGCGGCACGCCGTGTCCGGGCGCCGGTCGCGCCCCGCGCCACGACCTCGCAGCGGCTGAACGCGCTCACCGCCCGTGTCCGGCACGGCATCGAGGAGCAGCTCGCACCACATCGGTCGGTACCGACATGAGGAGGAAAGCGATGCCGCACACGTTGGAATGGAAGGTCCGTCTCCACCTCTTCGAGGACGACGACGGTACGACGAAGGCCCGTCTGGTGCTGGACACCGGCTCCACGGAGCTCACCGCTCATGGAGCCGCGCACTGCCATCCGGCGGACTCCAACATCCCGGAGATCGGGGACGAGTTGGCGGCCGGACGCGCGCTGAACGACCTGGCCCGGCAGCTGCTGCGAGTCGCCGAGCGCGACATCGAGGGAATGGACACACCCCGGCCGAGCGCGCGCCAGAACGCCGCGTGGTCCCTGTGAACCCGAAACAAGAGACCTGAAACGGCACAAGGCCCTGTCTGAAGCCGAAGTTCGTGAAACCGAGGAGGGACCCATGACACACCCCGCACGACACAGCAGCGGCGCGCTTCCCGCCGCCCTGCGTGAGCTGGACGACCTCCGCACGAGGGTGGACCAGCTGATGCACGCGGCCTTCACCGGCGGTGGATGGCCCGCCTCCGGCGGGACCGAGCCCTGGGCGCCCATGGCCGACATCGAGGACGCCGAGGACGCCTACCTGGTGGAGCTGGAGCTGCCCGGCATGGACAAGGACCAGATCACCGTGGAGGTCTCCGAGGGCGAGCTCGACGTCCACGGCGAGGTCAGGCAGCGGGAGCGCACCGGGGCGGTCCGCCGGCACACCCGCCGTATCGGCCAGTTCGACTACCGCGCGACGCTGCCGCCGAACGCCGACACCGAGCACATCAGCGCGGAACTGACCAACGGCGTCCTCACGGTCAGGGTCCCCAAGACCGAGAAGGGGCAGACACAGCGCATCGAGATCACCGGCTGAGCCCGGATACCCACGCGAGACACAGCACCATCCGCAAGAGAGGGCGACCGCCATGCGAGCTCATCTCGGCGACCAACTCGTCGTCGAAAGCACGAAGTCCGACGCCGCCCGGCGCGACGGGGAGATCGTGGGACTCCACCACGCGGACGGCACACCGCCGTACGACGTGCGCTGGTCGGACACGGACGAGGTGACGCTCGTGTTCCCCGGCCCCGACGCGCACATCCACCACCTGGAGCACGGACAGCCCGGGACGGCTCATGAGCCCGCCGCACCGGACACCGGCGAGGCGGGGGCCGCTTCCCCGGGCATGCCGGCGGCCCGTGCGGCCAACCCCGGCGACATCGGCCGACGGGTGGCCGCCGAGCGCCGCAGACAGGGACTCGGCCGCGCGGAGACGGCCCGGCGCGCACGGATGTCGCCCGGCTATCTGGCGTACCTGGAGGAGCACCCCGCCGACCCGAGCATGGCGGCTCTCATCAGGCTGGCCGACGCACTGGGTACGACCGCCGCCGCTCTGCGCGGAGGAGGAGTCGACCTGCCACCGGGCCGAGGCCACGCGCTGCTGCATCCGCGGCTTCAGGACCTCGGCCCGGACGAGTGTCGCGCCCTGCTGTCCACCCACGGCGTGGGGCGCGTCGCGGTGTCGGCGCCCGACGGCCGCCCGGCGGTGGTCCCTGTCAACTACGAGGTCGTCGACGACGCCATCGCCTTCCGGACCGCCCCCGACACGCTGCCCTCGGCGGCCGTCGGAACGGAGGTCGCCTTCGAGGTCGACCACGTGGACGACGCCCTGAGCCAGGGCTGGAGTGTGCTCGCCGTCGGACCCGCGAGCGTCGTCACGGAACCCGACGCCGTGCGCGGGCTCACCGAGCGGGCCCACACCACACCCTGGCCGGGCGGCGAACGGGAGATGTGGGTGTCGATCCGCCCCACGAGCCTCACCGGCCGCCGGATCACCGCGGCAGACCAGTAGGCGGTCCGGGCCGGTCTCCGCGAGGAGAGCGGGCCCCGTCCGGCGCGCCGACACGTGTGAGGGAGTCTCCAGTGAACCCACGAGAACCGTCCGACGAGGAGGTGGCGGCTTTCGTCCGGGACGCCGCTGCCGCCCCGTCGATGCACAACGCTCAGCCCTGGCTCTTCCGCTACCTCCGGCACACCCGCACCTTCGAAGTGCGTGCCGACTTCGAGCGCACCATGCCGCACTCCGACCCCGACGCTCGCGGCCTCCATCTCGGCTGCGGCGTCACAGGGGGTCTCAGCAGCCGTACGGGAAGGTGGTGGCGGCGATGGAACTCCCGCTGGTCGTGGGCGTCGACGGATCGGACTCCATCCTGCTGGCGGTCGACTGGGCGGTGGACGAGGCGGCGCGGCACGGACTGCCGCTGTCGTTGGTCCATGTCTTCCGGTGGGAGCGTGACGAGCGAACCCTGCCGTCGTTCACCACCGGTCGTCGCGCCGGAGACGTGATGGCGCAGAACATCGTCGCCTCCTGCGCGACGACGCCGTCTCCGCACTGCTGCGCGCGGCACCCGACGCGTTCGCCCTGGTCGTGGGGGAACGCGGCCGGGGGGAGGTGTCCGGACTGCTCCTGGGTTCGGTCAGTCTCGCGGTCCGTGGAAAGAGCTGAACACCTGGCCGGGTGAGGTGTGTTCGCTGACGAGGGCCATGAGCCGGGCCCGGCCATCGATCACGCCTGCGCCCGCGTCGGCACCACAGCCACGGGGTGTGTGGCCTCGCGCAGGAGGGCCGGCACGACCTCGCCCCACTCGGTACCGGGCTTGCCGCCCACCACGACGAGTGCGGCGTGTTCGCCATGGTGGAGCAGCGCCTGAGCCGGCTCGAGGAGGAGGACGTCTTCCTGAACCGCCACTTCCGGGTACTTCTCGCGCCACGGACGCAGCACGTCGGCCAGCAGCTGGACCTCGTGGTCCTCCCAGGTCGCGCGTTCCCTCTCCGGAACGTCGAACGGCCACGCGGCGGCATCGGAAGGAAGTGCCCAGGCGTGGACGACGTGCAGGCGTGCCCCGCGGATGCGGGCACTGTCGAAGGCGAAGCGGATGGCGCTGTCCGAAGGGTCGCGGGCGTCCACGCCGAGGAGGACCTTCCCGGAACGACAGGAGGACGCGGGGCCGTCGGGAACTGCCACCAGTGGACGGTCCGGGACCCCGCCCGCCGGCGGAAGGCACGAGTCGAGCGGCCGACCGTCGGCGGCCGCCTCCCAGGGCATGGCGCACACGACGATGTGCGTCATGCCGGCCTCCGGGCGTGGGCAGAGAACGACACGCATCGGCAGTCGGCGCAGCCGCGCCTCCTCCCGCGCCCACTCGACGACGGCGGAGTGGTCGCGTGCCGACGGGTCGGCACAGGCGAGGATCATTCGTTCCATCACAGTCTGCCTTTCCGGCGCGGAGCGACCCGCGCCTCGGACACGCGGCACAAGCTACGGGCCGTGGCTCTCGGCCCGCAGCTCGGATTCCATGGCGCGGTCAGCCGGTCTTGTGGCCCCACTGCGGTCCCACCAGATCCCATTCCCGGCCCCACTGGTCGATACGGCGCCGCTCGAGCCGCCACCGGACGACCGCTCCGGTGCCGAACACCAGGCCGGCGAGGGAGGCCGCGGCCGCGATGCCGAGGAAGCCCGACTCGATCGTCGCCTCCGTTGTGGTCGGCGGCGCGGCGGTGAGACGGCCTTGGCCGTCCTGCCAGACCCTGATGTGTGCTCCGGCTTTGAGGCCTGTGTCCACCAGCGTTCGGCCGGTACGGGTCGCGCCCTCGGGCGTCATCCAGCTCACGGATGTCATCCTGCGGTCGGTGCTGCCGCCCATGGCGAGAGCGGGGCGTGGCACGTCGTTCAGGAGGACGGCTCGGACCGCCTGCCGGTCGGCTCGTTGATGCGCGAACATGTCAAGTGCGGCATGGGCCGTCACCAGCCCCGCGACCGTGCCACCCACGGCGACGACGGCCCACACCGCCAGCACGATCCACGCCTCGACGATGTCGTCGCGCCGCCGTAGCGGGTTGTTCCGCCACCGCCACAGCCGTTTCCTCGTGTTCTCGCTCCTGGTCATCGGTCCGCACCTCCTCCTCGTCGTCGTGGTGACGCTTTCGAAGGTGACAGCCACGAGCCTGCCGCGACATGGGCCGACCAGGTGTCCCCGCGGGCCGCTCGGGACCAACTCCGATGTCGGGCCGGGCCGTTCGGCCCAAGGTGCCGTGAGGCCCGGCCGGCCCCCGGCACAGGACCGACGGCCCCTGCCGACGGAGCGGCGAGGCGCCCATGCTCGTGTCCACGGCACCTGCCGCCCGACGCCCAGTACGGGGAGGGCACGATGGAGAGCACAGCGTTCGACGCCGCGCTTGTGGAGACCTGCGTCTCCGCCGCGGTCGCCGCGCCCTCGATCCACAACATCCAGCCGTGGCGTTTCCGGCTGGACTCCGACACGCTCACGTTCCAGGTGCGGGCCGCTCCCGGACGGGACATGCGGCACGTCGACCCCACGGGCCGTGCCGTGCTCCTTTCCGTGGGGGCCTGCGTGTTCAACCTGCGGGTCGCCTTGGCCCACTTCGGTTGGTCGCCCGTCACCCGACTGCTGCCCCGCCATGATGACCCCGGCCTGCTCGCCACCGTGCGGCTCGCCGAGCTCATGGCCGACCAGGGGGAGGAGCGAGGCGCCGACCTCTACGAGGCGATCTGGCGCAGGCACAGCAGTCGCTTCCCGTTCTCGGACCGACCGCTCCCTGTGGCCGTGCGCGACGAACTCAGCGCGGTGGCCTGTGCGGAAGGCGCGGCACTGCGCTTCTGCGGAGCGGCCGAGACGACTCGGCTCATGCGTTTGACGGCGGAGGCCGAACGGCGCAACCGCCTTGATGCCGACCGGGCGGCCGAGGGCCGTCAATGGGTGCACCGCGATCTGGAGCCGACGCCCGACACAGGTCTGCCGCGAACGGCGTTGGGCCCGCAGGACGCCCGGGAGCGGATCCCGCTGCGAGACTTCACCGCGCAGCGGCATCCGGAACGACTCACCGCACGGCCCTTCGAACCGGACCCGTCCATTGCCTTGCTGACGACCGAACACGATCGGCGAGTCGACCGGCTGCGCGCCGGCCAGGCCCTTGAGCGCGTCTGGCTCGTCGCGACGGCGTACGGCCTGCGCGCTTCCGTGCTGGATCAGGCGGTGGAGTGGGAGGACCTGCGTGACAGCCTGGTCGCCGCCTGTGACGGCAGCGCACATCCGCAGCTGCTCATACGCCTCGGTTACGGTCCGGATGGTCCGGCCACACCTCGCCGCGCAGTCAGGCGGGTGCTGCGGGAGGTCGCCGAAGCACCGGACGCGCACCCGCGAGGACTCGGCTGACGGCGGGAGACGGGGTTCGCGATCCCCGCGTCGGCCGGGTCACCGGCCGCCGCGTGCGGGGAAGGACCGTCCGGCGGGCGAGGTGGGCCGGACGGCCCAAGCGGACCAGCCGATTACCGGACAAGCTGGATGTGTAGGGCAACTCGGCATGCGAAGAGAGGGACGGTGAGGAGCGAGATGAAAGGCTTCGTCTTCCACGGCCCCGGGCAGTCCGCCTGGGAGGAGGTCCCGGACCCTGAGCTGAAAGAGCCTACCGACGCCGTCGTGCGGGTGGGCGCCGTCACGATCTGCGGCACGGACCTGCACATCCTCAAGGGCGACGTTCCCGAGGTGCGCCCGGGCACGGTCCTGGGCCACGAGGCCGTCGGTGAGATCGTGCAGGTCGGCGGCGATGTGCGGACCGTGCGTCCGGGGGACCGTGTGCTGGTCTCCTGCATCAGTGCCTGCGGCCGCTGCCGCTACTGCCGTGAGGGCGGCTACGGTCAGTGCCGGGGCGGCGGGGGCTGGATCCTGGGCCATCTGGTCGACGGCACGCAGGCGGAGTACGTCCGCGTCCCGTACGCCGACCTGTCGGTGCACGCTCTGCCCGGCGCCGTCGAGAGCAAGGACGCCGTTCTGCTGGCGGACATCTTCCCGACCGCCTACGAGGTGGGCGTTCTCAACGGGCGAGTGCGTCCGGGCGACACCGTGGCCGTCGTCGGGGCCGGGCCCATCGGTCTCGCGGCGATCGCCACCGCTCGATTGTTCGCGCCTGAGCGGATCGTCGCCGTCGACCTGGTCGAGTCCCGGCTGGAGGCGGCCAAACGGCTCGGCGCCGATGCCGTGGCCGATGCTCGCGAGGATCCGGAGCAGCTGATCGCCGATCTCACCGACGGGCTCGGCGCCGACGTGGTGATCGAGGCGGTCGGGGTGCCGGAGAGTTTCGAGCTGTGCACGCGCATGGTGCGGCCCGGCGGCCACGTGGCCAACGTCGGCGTGCACGGCAAGCCCGCCACGCTGCACCTGGAAGATTTGTGGATCAAGAACGTGACCATCACGACCGGCCTGGTGGACACCCACTCCACGCCCACCCTGCTGCGCATGGCCGCGGCGGGCAGGCTGCCCACGGCGCAGCTGGTCACCCACACCTTTCCGCTGGACCGCATGGAGGAGGCGTACGACGTCTTCGCCCGGGCCGCCGACACGGGTGCCCTCAAGGTGGTCCTCGGCGAGCAGTCGCACGAGGAGGTCGCTGTCCGGGCGACCTGACGAGAGGACGTGAAGGTCATGGTCGAACCGAAGCAGGCCAACATGACGGAGGGACCGCCCTCGGGGGACCTGGGGCGTCGACTTGCCACCCGTCGGGCCCAGTTGGGGCTGTCACGCCAGGAGACGGCCATCCGTGCGGGCATGGACCCCGGCTATCTGCAGCACCTGGAGGAGCATGCCGTCGCCGCGCCGGGCCAAGGCGCGCTGCTCAGACTGGCGGGAGCCCTGGAGACCACGCTCGCGGCGCTCACCGGAGGGGACGTCGATCGGCCACCGGGCCCGGGACAGGCCGGGCGCACTCCCGCGTTCACCGAGCTGAGCAGGACCGAGTGCGGCGACCTGCTCTCGACGCACGGCGTCGGAAGGCTCGCGGTGTCCACCGCCCAGGGCCCGGTGATCGTCCCTGTCAACTACAGCGTCGTCGACGGCACGATCGTCTTCAGGACCGCACGCGGCGCGACGCCGTCGCTGGGGGTCGGCAGCAGGGTCGCCTTCGAGATCGATCGCATCGACGACGCGTTCAGCCAGGGGTGGAGTGTGCTGGTGCGCGGCAACGCCCGCATGGTGACGGACCCCGGCGAGGCCGAACGGCTCGCGCGGCAGGCCCACAGCACGCCCTGGGCCGGCGGCCGGCGTGACCTGTGGGTGCGCGTCGAACCGTACGCCGTCACGGGACGCCGCATCACGGTCTGAACCGGGTCTTTCCCGGGCCGGCCAGGGACCGATGGTCCCCGGCCGGGGGCTCCCCACGGTTCGACGACGGTTTGACGGCGGGCCGGCGCGACCCCGACTCATCAGGTGAGGGACGAGAAGGCAGATGGATGCCAACGACGGATTCCGCGAACTCGACCGGCAGGAGTGCCTGCGCCTGCTGGCCAAGGCGCCCGTGGGACGCATCGTGTACACACGGCACGCCCTGCCGGCGGTCCTGCCGGTCAACTTCGCTCTGGACCGCGACGGCGCGGTGCTGGTGCGCACCTCGGCCGCCTCGGACCTGGTGCGCGCGGTCGACGGAGCGGTGGTCGCCTTCGAGGCCGACCAGGTCGACGCGGCCACGCACTCCGGATGGAGTGTCGTGGTCACCGGAGCCGCCGGTCTGATCACCGACCTCGCCGAGCATGAACGGTTGCTGCGCACCGGTCCGCGTTCCTGGGCGCCGGCGCCGCAGGAGATCTTCGTGCGCATCGATCCGGAGCTGGTCACCGGTCGCGAACTCGCAGCCGGACGGACCCTGTACGGCGTTGCCCCTGCCTTCTGAACGACCCGTGCCTCAAAGGCCGTTCGGCGCTCGGTCGGGCCCGCTCGGCGCCTGCAGGGGAGGGACGGCCCTGACCTTGCGTCACATGGCCGTTGGAGTGAACGGTTCCTTGATCTCGGTACGGGCGTCGGACTGGGCCGTGGCGGAGGCCGAACTGCAGGGTGTCGCCCTGCGCGTGCTGTACGCGGTTTCCGACCGTGCCGAGGCCGCACCGGTCCTTTGTTCCGCGGCGTCGCGGATACGGCGGCGGCATCCGGGTCTGCCGGTGGGGACCGTCGCCGTGGAGACCGTCGCTGTGGAGGGCGACGCGGTGCACGCGCTGGCGCGGGAGAGCGCGGTCGCGGACCTGACGGTCGTGGGAACACGCGACTCGGGCGGTCTGACCGGCGCGGCGCACAGTTCTCCGTCCCCGCCGCCATGTGCGGCCGGACCATGTGGACGGAGCGACGCCGCGGGGGATCGGCGCCGCTCCTGATGCCACTCTCCCTCGGGCCACAGCGTTCCCGCTGGTTCCGAAGGTCCCTGACGAGGGGGTCGGATGTCCCTCCCCCCCTCGGGCGGGCTACCGGCGATGCATGGTCTCCAGCGCGGCGGCCAGCACGTGGGGATCGTGGTGGCCCTTGTAGACCTCCGGCGGGTGCCTGTCCAGCTTCAGAAGCTGTGCCACCGCGGTCCAGGCCGTGCGCACGGAGTACTCGACGGTGAAGACGACGTCGTCCGGTACCTCCGCGAACTGTCCGACGAAGGCGAGGTTGACCGATCCCTTCGGGACCACCTCGGGCCGGTCGTCGCGGCGACGAGCCAGGAACTGGCTGGTGATGTACGGCATCACGCAGGGCACGACGGTGGAGGTCTCCAGGACCTGGGCCGTCGTCCGCTCGTCGAAGGGGAGGTGGTGCAGGACCTCTTCGAGGATCTCCCGGCCGGAGCACATCGTCATCGGCTTGGGTGTGTGGTTGCCCGCACGGTCGGGGAACAGACCGTAGCCCCACCAGACGCCGACGTTCTCGGGCTGGTCCCGGTAGACGGGCTGGCGGTTGGCGACGATGGTGAGCAGCCACGGGGAGCCGGTCAGGGTCATGAGGCCGCCCTTGCCGGCCGGACGTCCGCTGAACTCCTCGAGGGCCCTGAGGAAGGCGGGGTCCTTCGAGGTGACCGTGAACGACTCCCAGCGGGACTCCTTGCGGTGTTTGTCGAAGGCGGCCGGGTTGCCGAAGCCCTCGCGTCCGCGGGCGAGCCGGTGCCACAGCAGCCAGGCGTCCGAGCGGTGTGGGGCCGGCGGAGGCGCGGCGGTGTGGGAGCCGAGGCTGGACGCGTCCGTCATGGAGCCGTTGGTGACGATGACCAGGTCTTCGGGCGCGACGGGGACCTTCTCGGCGTGGCCGTTCCGGCTCAGGTGGAGGGTGTCGACCGTGCCGCTGCGGACGCCCGGGGTGAAGCCGAGGTCGGTGACTCGGCAGCCCGTGTGAAGGGTGACGCCGCGCTCACGGAGCCAGGCCGTCAGGGGCCGAACGATGGAGTCGTACTGGTTGTAGCGGGTGCGGTGGATGCCTGACATGGTGGCGAAGCCGGGGAAGAGATGGATGAAGCGCTTCAGGTAGCGACGGAACTCGATCGCGCTGTGCCAGGGCTGGAAGGCGAACGTGGTGCACCACATGAACCAGAAGTTGGTGGTGAAGAAGTGCTCGCCGAAGCAGTCGGTGATCCGTTTACCGTCCAGGCGCCCCTCGGGGGTGGCCAGGCAGCGGACCAGTTCCAGCCGGTCGCGCTCGGAGAATCCCATCGAGGTGGTGTCGATGATCTTGCCGTTCCCGTCGACGAGCCGGGCGATGTCGTCCCAGGCGAAGTCCTCGTGTCCGGCCAGGATCTCCTCGGTCACGGAGACGGCGGGGTCGTCGAGGGTGGGGATCGCGGACAGCAGGTCGTAGGTGCAGCGGAACTCGGCCTCGAACATCCGCCCGCCACGCATGCTGTAACCGGTGTCCGGCGTGCCGCCCGCGTCCAGGCTGCCGCCGATGGTCCGGCCTTCCTCGAACAGGTGGATGTCGGATCCCTCGAAGCCGCCGTCGCGGATCAGGAACGCGGCCGCGGCCAGTGCCGCTATGCCGCTGCCCACCAGATATGCCTTCGCCATCACGCAACTCCTCGTTCCAGCCGGTCGATCGGGAACCGGGGGTGTCCCACGGTTTCCGATCGGCAGGACTCTCGTCAGTGGGCCGATGGTCACCAGACAGGTCCGGACGGCCCTCGAAGGGGGTGGCCCGGTCGGCGCACGTCACCGACCGGGCCGCTGTCCGGCGGGGTTCACGCCGCGCCCGGGTCCTCCGCGGCCGGGGGCAGGTTTCCGCCGCGCCACGGCGGGGCCGTCGTGCGATGTCCGTCGTCCCAGGCCTGGGCGGCCTTGTCCGTCTGGCGCCGCAGCCGGTCCTGGAGCCGGTCGACGAGCGCCGTGCCGGTGGCCTCCTCGGCCGTCACGACCACCTGGCGTCCGCCGACGCGCAGATCGGCCGTGGCCGACCATGGGCGGTCGACGTGGTGTGCGGCCGCCCGCACGACGCGCACCTCGCCGGAGACGGCGGGCAGGCCGGTCCGGCCCACCACGGCGTCGATCTTCGTACGGGCGTATGCCAGGGTCTCCTCGTCCACCGCGCCGTCGGAGCGCAGCCGAACCGTGGGTTTCGCCTGGGTGTCGTCGCTGTTCATCAGGGGTTCCTCCGTGGGGATGTCAGGACGTTCGACGTGGCTCAGACCGCGGTGCCGGGCAGCAACAGGTCGGGGCCGAAGACCTCGTAGCGGATGCGCCGCGCGGGGACCCCGGCGCTCAGCAGCCTGCCGCGCACGTCCCGCATGAAGGGCAGCGGCCCGCAGAGGAACACGGAGGCGCCGTCCGGGAGTTCGACGCCGCTTGGGTCCATCAGGCCGGTGCGGGCGTCGGGTTCCTGCGTTCCCGGGTGCTCGTACCAGAAGACGGCGCGGGCGCCCGGCAGTTGAGCGACCAGGTGGTGTGTCTCGGCGCGCAGGGCGTGGTCGGCGGGGGAGCGGTCGGCGTGCAGGACCAGTACCTGGCGGGTCGAGCCGAGGGCCGCGAGGTGGGCCAGTATGCCCGTCATGGGGGTGCAGCCGATGCCCGCCGACACGAGTACGAGCGGGGCGGCGTCGGCCCCGTCGTCGAGGAAGACGTCGCCGAACGGCGCGGACAGCAGCAGTTCGTCCCCCTCGCGGACGGTGTCGTGCAGCAGGGTGGAGACCTCGCCGTCCGGGCCGTCGGCGTCGCCCGTGACCCGCTTCACGGTGATCCGCCGCAGCTCTCCGCCCGGGGCCGAGGACAGGCTGTACTGGCGCAGTTGGTGCATTCCGTCGGCCATGGCCACGCGGACGCTCACGTACTGGCCCGCCCGGGCCCGCGGCGCGGGTTCGCCGTCGGCGGGGCGGAGCAGGAAGGAGACCACGTCGGCGGTCTCGGTACGGCGTTCGACGACCGTCCAGGGCCGCCAGATCCCGCCGGGCTGAACTCCCGCGTCCTGGTAGAGGAGGGCCTCGCGGCTGATCAGCGCACCGGCCATCAGCCAGTAGACCTCGTCCCAGGCAGCGGCCACCTCGGGGGTGACCGCGTCGCCGAGGACCTCGGCGATCGCGCCGAACAGGTACTTGTGCACGATCGTGTACTGGTCGTCGGTGACGCCGACGGCGGCGTGCTTGTGGGCGATCCGGGACAGCAGAGCGTCCGGCCGCGCTTCGGGATGCTCCAGCAGCGCGCCGGCGAATCCGGCGATCGACGCCGCCAGAGCCTGGCGTTGGGCGCCGCTGGCCTGGTTGCCGCGGTTGAACATCCCGTCGAGCAGCTCCGGCCGGTCGTGGAACATCGTGGCGTAGAAGCGGGCGGTGATCTCGTCGAGCGCTCCGGCCACGGCGGGCAGGGTGGCCCGGACCAGGGCGGCGGATTCTGCGGACAGCATGGAATCTCCCGGAAGGGGTGGATGAAGGGAAGGGGCGCCGCGTCGCCTCGGGCGGTGGCGTCTTCTGTGTAGCAGGCGCGGGTCCGCATTCCGGCGCCGTTCGGGGCCTACGGGTCGAAGCAGGGCCGAAGGGCCCCATCACTCGGGCGCATCGGCCCCGTGGGATCTGCTCCATATGGGCCGGACGGCCGTGCGGCGATGGCCGGGTGCCCCCTGTGCACCGCTGTCGCCGGCACGTGGTCGGAGCGGCGGCGGTGCGTGGACACCGTGCCCGGCCGTCCGTGGCCCGGGTCGCCTGGCGGCGGATCGGATCGGTCCCGGAGATCACTCCCACGGCCTTGTCGTCGTGATCCACGACGGACAGTCCGCTGATCACCGGTCTCCTCCGTCGGTCTGCGGGCTGGGTGCAGCTCCAGCGTCGGACCGCGGGAACGGGAGGGGGCAGGGGCTGTCGGTCCTTTCCGCGGGGCTGATCGGCCCAGGCGGGAAGCGCCGGGCACTCGGCCCGAGTCGCTACCGCGCGCTCCGGCCGAGCATTAACGTGGCACATGATCGGACCGGTGGGCGTCCGAGCGTTGAGGGGACCTGGAGGAGTACCGGTGGGAAGCCCCGAGGAGGCCCGCGTACGGCTGCCTCAGCTACGACTGGACGAGCTGCTGGAGGAGTTGCAGGCGCGGCTGGACGCGGCCCGCGGCACCCGGGACCGAGTGCACAGCCTGCTGGAGGCGGTGCTCGCGGTCGGCCGGGAGCTGGACCTGGAACAGGCCCTTCGCAGCATCGTGGAGGCGGCCGCGGCGCTCGTCGACGCGGAGTACGCGGCGCTCGGTGTGATCGGTCCTGACGGCAAGCGGCTGTCCGCGTTCCACACGGTCGGGGTCAGCGAGGAGCAGATCGCCCGGATCGGACCGTATCCGGAGGGCCACGGCATTCTGGGGGAGCTGATCAGGCACCCGGAGCCGCTGCGGCTGGCGAAGATCTCCGATCATCCGGCCTCGTACGGCTTCCCGGCCCACCACCCGCCGATGAACACCTTCCTCGGCGTCCCGATCCGGGTGCGCGACCAGGTCTTCGGCAACCTGTACCTGACCGAGAAACGGGGCGGCGCCCAGTTCGACGAGGAGGACGTCTCGGTCACGCTGACACTGGCCGTGGCGGCCGGCGTCGCGATCGACAACGCCCGGCTGTACGCCGAGTCCCGGCAGCGCGAGCGCTGGCTGCGAGCGAACGCGGAGATCACCCACAGCCTCATGTCCGGCGGTGCGCGCACCGATGTCCTCGGACTGATCGCCGAGCGAGCCGGCGAGATCACTCAGTCGGCCCTGGCCGCGGTCGCGCTGCCCATGGAGGACACCGGGGCGCTCGCTGTGGAGATCGCCGTCGGGATGGACGCCGAGGCGCACCGAGGGCTCGTACTGTCCATGGACAAGAGCCTGATGGGACTGGCCTTCGCCGGCGCGGCTCCGGTCACCAGCGCCGACGTCGGCCACGACGAACGGATCTCCCTCGAGCCTCCCCGGTTCGGTGGACTCGGTCCCGCCGTGGCCGTGCCCATCGGCACGGACGGGGCGGGCCCACGAGGCGTGGTGCTGCTGGCGCGAGAGGCCGGTGGGCCGGCGTTCTCGGCTACGGAGACCGAGACGTTGCAGGCCTTCGCCGCGCAGGCCGCCGTCGCGATGGAGCTGGCGGAACGCCGCGAGGACGCCGAGCAGATCGCGGTGCTGGAGGACCGCGACCGGATCGCCCGCGACCTGCACGACCTGGCGATCCAGCGGCTGTTCGCCACCGGCATGACCCTGCAGAGCGCCGGCCGTTTCATCGAGCACGAAGGGGCTTCCGAGCGCGTGGCGCGCGCGGTGGACGACCTCGACGAGACCATCAAGATCATCAGGTCGACGATCTTCGGCCTGCGCACCCGTGACGGCGCAGGGGAGGCCGGTCTGCGGGCCCGCGCCGTCCGGGTCGTGGGGGAGGCGGCGCCGGTCCTGGGCTTCGCCCCGAGTGTGCGGATGGAAGGCCTGCTGGACACCGACGTCCCGAAGCAGACCGCCGACCACGTGGTGGCCGTGCTCTCCGAGGCCCTGACGAACATCGCCCGGCACGCCCGAGCGAGCCGCGCCGAGGTGGTCCTGGCCACGGACGGCCGGGAGGTACGGCTGGCCGTCTCCGACAACGGCGTGGGCATCCCGGCCGACGGCCGCCGCAGCGGGCTGCGCAACATGGCAGAGCGGGCCGAGCAACTGGGCGGCCGACTGGAGCTCGGGAAACCCGAGGACGGCGGCACCACGCTGATGTGGCGGGTGCCGTTGCGGAAGGCGTAGGACGTGACCGCACGGTCAGCCGGATTTCTCGGGCAGGGGTCAGCGGCTTGCCGAGTCCAGGGCCGACTGGAGCGACTGCCGGTAGCCGTCACTGGTGTATGTGGCCCCGGAGACGGTGTCGATGTCGGCGCTCTGCGCCGTGAGTGCCTCGCTGGTCAGCTGCGGGATGGCGTAGCTGTTGATCTGCTGGTCCCGTGGGTTCTCCTGGGGGTAGGCGACCGCGGTGACGTCGGTGAGCTTGCCGTCCTTGAGCGTGACACGGACCTGGACGGGGCCCCAGCGGGTCTGGACGGAGTCCCCGGTGAGGGTCTGGGTTCCCGTGGCGGCGGATCCGCTCGACCCGTCCGTCCCGCCGGATCCGGTCGTCCCGCTCGGTGTGCTGGCGTTGCCGGAGGGCGCGGGGGAGGACGCCGCCCCGGTGACGGCCGGCGTCGGCGTGTGCGGTTTGAGCGACAGCAGCAGCACCATCCCGGAGACGGTGGCGGCGCCGGCCAGCACGACGCGGCGCAGCGGACGGTTCTTCCTCAACGTGTGCAAGACGGCCTCACAGCTCGAAGGACTCGTGGTGGATGCGGTGGTCGGGGACCCCGGCGGCGCGCAGTGCCCGGTACAGGTCCTGCGCGAACCCGTGGGGGCCGCACAGATACACGTCGTGGATGTCGAGGTCGGGCACGGCCTCCCGCAGAGCAGCGGCCGTGAGGTCGGGGCGTCGGCCGTGCGGGCCGTTGAGCGCGTAGAGCACCTTCGCCCCACGCCACTGTGCGACGGCCTCCAGTTCTCCGCCCAGGGCGAGGTCCTCGGCCGTGCGGGCGCGGTAGAGGAGGGTGACGTCGCCGGGCAGCGTCTCGAACAGGGCTCGCAGCGGTGTGACGCCGACACCGCCCGCGATCAGCAGGGACTTGTGCGAGCTGCGCCGGTCCGCGGTCAGCGCCCCGTACGGTCCCTCCGCCCATACACGGGTGCCGGGCCGCAGCAGGCCGACGGCGGCGCTGTGGTCGCCGAGCGCCTTGACGGTGATGCGCAG
This sequence comes from Streptomyces sp. NPDC051677, assembly GCF_044453465.1. NCBI lineage: Bacteria > Bacillati > Actinomycetota > Actinomycetes > Kitasatosporales > Streptomycetaceae > Streptomyces > Streptomyces sp. NPDC051677. Next base: position 37,683 of record NZ_JBITCT010000032.1, on the reverse strand, counting down.
CAGGTCCGGGCGCGGCGGAGCCGACAGGGAGTACGGCGTGGAGGTCCAGCGCATGCCCTCGGTGAGGAACCGCCAGCGAAGGAACTGCCCCGGCCGCGCGCCCATCTCGTCCAGCCGTCGGCCGCGGACGACGACGGAGTACACGCCCGGCGCCTCCCGGTGCACGGAGTCCACCCGCAGCCGGTGCCGCAGGTTCAGCCGGACCGGGGCGAGGATCCGGAACCACACCACCAGGGCCGCGACGCCCAGATACAGCACGTACCAGGCGGCCTGGGCCGGACGGCTGCCCACGAAGTCGGACCCCAGGGCGAGCTGGTGGCCGAAGGCGAGGAAGACCGCCGCGTACGTGAGCAGGTGCACGTAGTACCAGAACTCGTGGCTGATCCGGCGGCGTACCGCGCGGGCCGAGACGATCCCGACCGCGAACAGGACGACGGTCCCGGCCGTGGCCTTGAGCATCTCCGGGTAGTCCAGGACCACGGTGAGCGCCTCGTGCGCGATCGAGGAGCCGTCCTGGGCGGAGTACCCGAGGAGTATCAGCACGACGTGCGCCACCAGCAGACAGATCGTGTAGCGGCCCGCCATCGCGTGCCAGCGCGTCACCCGGTCCGTCCCGATCCGCCGCTCGAGGAGCGGCACGCGGGCCATCAGACCGACGAGGACGGCGCAGGCGTACCCGCCGAGCAGTCCAGCGATCCGCCCGGCCCCCGTCAGCCATCCCGCGGCGCCGACGACCGACCCCGTGTCGTACCACCACAGGGCGACCACGGCAGCGGCCCCGCCCCACAGCACGGCGAGCACGGGGCCCACGGGGGAACGCCCGGGCGCAGGAGGCGCGGGGGCGACCCTGGGTTGTGAGTACACCGTCGTCATCCGTGTGTCCCTTCGGCTGTCCGTACGCCGCTTCGGCCGTCCGGAAGGACAACTGTGCCGACCCAACCTCTGAGCCGGCTCTCAGCGCCGCGGCGGCCGAAGCGGCCCCGCCGCAGGTCAGAGGCCCGCCCGGGTGATCGGCGCCGACCGGCCGCACGGCGGACCCAGAGCGGACTCAGAGCGAACTCAGAGGTTGAGAAGGCAGCTCCGGACGCGGCGACCCCGCATCCTGGTACCTGAGATGAACACTCCCCGCCCCCGCGGCTCCGCCCGCCCCGCACTGACCCGGACCGACGGCACCCCGCTCAGGGTCCTCGTCGTCGACGACGACCCCGACCTCACCGAGGTCCTCTCCGGCGCCCTGCGCTACGACGGCTGGGAGGTACGCACGGCGGGCGACGGCGTCTCCGCCGTCACCGAGGCACGCGAACTGCTGCCCGACGCCATCGTCCTCGACGTCATGCTCCCGGACACCGACGGCTTCGCCGTGCTGCGCTCGCTGCGTGCCGTACGCCCCGACGTGTGTGTGCTCTTCCTGACCGCACGGGACGCGGTCGAGGACCGTATCGCCGGCATCACGGCGGGCGGCGACGACTACGTGACGAAACCCTTCAGCCTGGAGGAGGTCGTCGCCCGCCTGCGCGGACTGCTGCGCCGGGCCGGCATGGCCCGCCAGCCGGCGGACGGGCCACGGCTGACCGTCGGCGACCTGGTCATGGACGAGGAAGCCCGCGAGGTCACCCGCGGTGGCGAACTCGTCGAACTGTCCCCGACGGAGTTCGAACTGCTGCGTTTTCTCATGCGCAACCCGCGACGCGTCCTGAGCAAGGCGCAGATCCTCGACCGGGTGTGGTCCTACGACTTCGGCGGGCAGGCCCATGTCGTCGAGCTGTACATCTCCTACCTGCGCAAGAAGGTGGACGCGGGCCGCCCGCCCATGATCCACACGGTGCGGGGCGCCGGATACGTGCTCAAGCCGGTGACCCGGTGAGGCCGCTGAGGCAGCGGCTCGCGCGCCATCCGCTCCGACGCGGGCTGCGGCGGGCGCTGTCGCTCTTCCCCCGGCCGCACACGCTGCGGGCGCGGCTCACCGCCGGCCTCGTCGTACTGCTGGCGGTCAGCTGTGCCGCCGTCGGAGTGGCGGCGGTGCTGGAACTGAACGGCTTTCTCACCGGCCGTCTCGACCAGCAGCTGCGCGAGACGGGCGTACGGTTCCCGGCGAGCCTGGAGCACGGCGGAACCCGGCCCTCGGACCTCCCCCAGTCTCGAAAGGACTCGACCGGGGGGACCCCCATCGGCGACGAGAACGGCGACGGTGACACCCGCCGTCAGACCGTCGGCACCTTCGGAGCCCGGCTCGTCGGCGACACGGTCACCAACGCCGCGGTGGTGGGCTCCAGCACGGGCGCGGGCGCCCAGACCGTTCCGCTCGGAGCGGGGGACAGGCGAACGCTCGCCTCGGTGCCGGCCGACGGCCGGGGCCACACGATCGACCTGTCCGCGCTGGACGACTACCGCGTGATGGCGGTCCAGGGCAGGGACGGCGACGTCCTGATCACCGGGCTGCCCACGGAACCCGTCGAGGCCACCGTCCACCGGCTGGAACTGGTTGCCGCGGTCGTCTTCGGCGCCGCGCTCGCCGCGGCCGGCTTCGCCGGAGCGCTGTGGGTTCGCTGGTCGCTACGACCGCTCAGCAGAGTGGCCGCGACCGCCACGAAAGTCAGCCAACTACCGCTGTCCAGCGGTGAGGTGGAACTCTGGCCACGCGCCCCCGAGGCGGACCCGCGCAGTGAGGTCGGACGGGTCGCCGACGCCTTCAACACGATGCTGGGCCACGTCGAGGATGCGCTGGCCAAACGGCACGCGAGCGAAGAACGACTGCGCAGCTTCGCCGCCGATGCCAGCCATGAGCTGCGTACGCCCGTGGCGTCGGTCCGGGGCCACGCGGAACTGGCGCTGCTGCACCCCGGCCCGGTGCCGCCGAAGGTGGCGCGGGCCCTGGAACGCATCGAGGCCGAAGCGTCCCGCATGGGCGAGATGGTCGACGACCTGCTGCTCCTGGCCCGCCTCGACGCGGGCCGCCCCCTGGATCGCCTGCCCGTCGACCTGACCCGTCTGGTCCTGGACGCCGTGACGGACGCGCAGGCCGCGGGCCCCGGGCACCGCTGGACGCTGGAACTGTCCGAGGAACCGGTGACGGTGCCGGGCGACGCTCACCGGCTCCATCAGGTGCTGGCCAACCTTTTGGCCAACGCCCGACTGCACACCCCCGTCGGAAGCACGATCACCATCTCGCTGGAGAGGTCGGACGGCATGGCCGTGCTCAAGGTCCACGACGACGGCCCCGGCGTCGCCGCGGACGTCCAGCCCAGGGTCTTCGAGCGCTTCAGTCACGGGGACCGCCGTCGTACGGACGGCGTGGAGAGCGGCACCGGAACCGGCCTCGGCCTGTCCATCGTGGCGGCGGTGGCAGAGGCCCACGGCGGCAGCGTCACCCTGGACAGCGGCCCTGGCTCGACCACCTTCGCCGTACGGCTCCCCACCGGCAGGAACATCTAGGCGAACAAGGAAGCCTCCGAGCAGGCGATCCGCTCCAGCGGCCTGGACTGGACGCTGGTCTACCCGACCTTGCTGACCAAGGGCCCCGCCAAGGGCGCCTACCGCGCCGGCGACCGGCTCCCGATGAAGGGCAACCCGAAGATCAGTCGCGCGGACGTCGCCGCCTTCATGCACAAGGCGGCCCACAGCCCCGAGTGGACCCACCGCGACGCCGTCATCACCGACTGACCTCGTCCATCGCGTCGAGCCGGGTCTCAAGGCCGACTTTCAGGTGATGACAAGTCTGCCCCGGCCCACCTTCGACGCCGAAGCGAGTTGTATCCGAGCTCAGGCGATCTCGAGTACCGCATCCACGGGGCGGCGCGGTGTGCCGGGGCCCGCGAGGCCGTATCCGAGCCGGAGCACCATCTGGACGAATCCCATCGCCGACTGCGGGTCGCGCACGATCCATCGGAGTTCTGGCCATTCGAGGGCCTGGGAGGTGAGGGACGTGGCCAGCCCGTCGAGGGTGGCCTGGAGCAGGACGCGTTCCATGGCCTGGCCCGCCAGGAGCCAGTCCCTGGGCCGGTCGCTCGTGGTGCCCAGTATGGCGAGCTGAGGCGCGTTCTCGAACGCGGCGGCCGCACGGCCCGGAACGACGCCCCTGCCGGCGAAGTCACGCACGGGCGCTCTGCCGTAGAGCCTGCGAGGGCCGAAGGCGTACTCCGGCACCCCGTCCCTCGCCGCTTCCGCAGCCTCCGGGCCCACCCGGGTCCAGTGCCTCAGCTCCTCGGACGCCGCGGCATCCATGGCATCGCGCCCCTCGGCGTCGTGCACGAGGTCCAGGAGTGTGTGCACATGCCATGCGTCGGGGAAGAGCAGCCGCGCACCCTCCAGCAGCGCGGCGGCGCTCAGTGCATCCTTGATGGCCTGGGGTATCGCCTCGTCGGTGAAGGGCTGACGGCTGGTGTGGCGGTGGCTGATCGCCGGATACAGCGGGGCGAGATCCTCCGCGACGCCATTCGCCGCGAGCGCCGGGCTGGTCAACCGCACCACCGCGAGCAGGCGCGGGTCCGCGGGGTCAGGCAGCAGCTCGGTGGCTGTTGCCCAGCCGGCGTGGGCGATGGCGACACGCAGGTTGAACAGGGCGGCGGCGCAACCCAGGTGAAGACCCCGGGTGGTGGGGTCTGCCCGCGGCATGGCCCGCTCGAGATCCGAGTACACCTCGAACGCGCTGTCTGCGCGCAGGAACCGGAATCTCCACGGCTGCGCGTTGTGCATGGACGGAGCCGCCGCGGCGTCTTCGACCAACGCTGTCACGGTTGCGGTCTCGAGTGCGCTCACAGACACCGGACCTGCCTCCCTTCAAGGCCACCGGCCATTCACGGAAGGGCGCTATCCGTCTCCTCCACTATTCCACGGCGGTCCTGGGCGCGTGCGGTGGCGGCTGTGGGACCACAAGCGCGACCGGAAACGCGACCGGAAACGCGACCGGAAACGTGGAGTGGACGGCGCAAGGCCCCCGCGAGCCTGGCACGGTGCGGATTTCCTGATCATCTCTTGCTGGGCTGGGGGCCGTCTCCGCTACGCAGGACGGTCAGCCTGCGGCGGTACTCGTCCTCCTCGATCTCTCCGCGGGCGAACCGTTCGGCGAGGACCTGCTCGGCGACGGGCCCGCGCTGTTCGGGACCAGTCGTCGCCCGGGGCTCGGCCGACCCCGACAAAGCTCGGAACAGCAGGACGCCGAGGGCGACGAGGAGGGCCCAGAAGGAGACCATGCCGACCGACATGGCGACCCAGCCCCATCCACTTGGATCGTGGCCGTACCAGAACATCATCGTCACCCACTTCCTCACGGGGCACCGGGCGCAGGTCTCACACACGGTGTTCCGGTGCGCCACTTCCACCGTCATCCAGGTCCACTCGTCCGTCCTGGGCCGAAGGGCCCAGACCTGGCGGGACATTGGTCCCTGACTCTGCGGGACCGGACCGGACAGCGCAGGGGAAGGCCGTCATCGGGTGTCCACCCTTTACTGGCTGCCGGCTGGGGCACCGCCTATCCCCCGGGGGGCGCCGCCCCGTCGCAAGGGGGCCGCACAGGTGACTGTCATGGGCCGGAAGGGGCAGTGCCGGGCGCGGTGGGGCTTTCACTCCTATGGTGGGACAGCACAGTGACGGGCGGCACCGAGGCGGGCAGCACATGAGGAAACCGCGGATCGACTACGCGGCGGTGTTCCGGGCCCTCCCCGGCATGGTGGCTCTGCTGACCCCCGACCTGGTGTACGCCGACGCCAACGAGGACTTCCTCCGGCTGGCCGGGCGCACCCGCGAGCAGCTACTGGGCCGGTACATCTTCGACGTCTTCCCCGAGAACCCCAACGACGCGGCCGCGGCCGGCATGCGCGAGACCGAGGCGTCGATGTTGCGTGTGGTGGCCACCGGAGAGCGCGACACCATGGCATTGCTGCGCTACGACATCGAGGACCACGCGCGGCCCGGCCACTGGGTGGAGCACTTCTGGAGCCCGGTCAACGCCCCCGTGCTGGGCCCGGACGGGGAGGTGGTGCTGATCGTGCACCGGGTGGAGGAGGTCACCGAGCTCATCCGCGCCCGCGGCGGCACAGGCAGCGACAGCAGCCGGGCCCGCGTGCTCGAGGCCGAGCTGTACACCCGCGCCCGTGAACTACAGGACGTGAACGAGCGTCTGCGCCTGGCCCATGCGCATGACCGCGAGGTCGCCCTGGCCCTGCAGGCGGCCATGCTGCCCGCCCCCACGCCGGTCGGACACCACCGGGCAGCCGTCCGCTACCGGCCCGCCGTCGGCACCCTCAACGTGTGCGGCGACTGGTACGACCTGGTCGACCTGCCCGGCGACCGCATCGCGGTCGCCGTCGGCGACGTCGTCGGCCACGGCCTGCAGGCGGCCGGTGTCATGGGGCAGCTGCGCAGCGCGCTCAGCGCGGCCGCCCGGGTCGCCGACGGCCCCGCCCGCGCCGTGGAGGCCCTCGGACTGTATGCCCGCCACGTCGACGGCGCCGAGTCGAGCACCGTGGTGAAGACCTTCATCGACTGGGCCACCCACATCATCACGTACAGCAGCGCGGGCCACCCGCCACCCGCCCTGCTCGACCCGGAGGGCACGGTGACCTTTCTCGACCAGGCGACCGACCCGCCGCTCGGCGCGCGCCCCGACCACGTCCCGCGGCCGGAGGCCAGTGTGGCCTTCGTCGAGGGCGCCACCCTGGTCCTGTACACGGACGGCCTGATCGAGCGTCGCCATGAGGACATCGACGTCGGTCTGGCCCGCCTCGCCGACTCCCTCGTCCGCCACGGGCAGTCCGACCCCGAGGCTCTGGCCGACGCCCTGCTGGCCGATCTGCTTCCCTCCACCGAAACCACCGACGACACCGCGCTGGTGGTCATCCGCCTGTGACCCTCCTCGTCCGCGGCTCGGCCGTCGGCGGCCCCTACTCCGGCGGAGTCGGTGTGTCGTGTGTGCGGTACATCGCCTGGACGTCCAGTTCCAGCTGGACCGTCGGGCCGACCACCGCGATGCCGCGCGCCAGCATCGAGCGCCAGTTGAGGGTGTAGTCCTCGCGGTGCAGCTCCGCCTTGGCCAGGGCGGCGCAGCGCAGTTCCTCGCCGTAGCCGCCGTTGACCATGCCCAGATAGGTCGTGTCCAGCGACATCGACCGGCTCACGCCGTGCATGGTCAGCGTGCCCAGGAGGGACCACTTGCTGCCGCCCCGGTAGGCGAAGCGGGTGCTGCGGAAGTCGATGTACGGGAAGTTGTCGACGTCGAGGAAGTCGGCGGAACGCAGGTGTGTGTCCCGGGTGTTGTTGCCCGTGGTGATGCTCGACGCGTCGATGCGCACATGGACCCGGGAGTCGGCCACGTCCCGCATGACCTGGATGCCGCCCTCGAAGCGTTCGAAGCGGCCGTGCACATGGGCCATGCCGACGTGCTTGGCGATGAAGCGGATCGCCGTGTGCGGCGGGTCGAAGAGCCAGGTGCCGGGGACCGGGAGTTCGGCCTGGCGGCCCGGCTGCAGCCACACGCGCTGCGGAGACAGGCCTGCTTCGGCGACCACCTCGACGGTCTCACTGTGCGGCTCCAGCCCCTCGGCCGTGATCAGCAGCCGGTAGCCGCCCGGCGGCAGGACGGCCAGGAACCAGCCGTACGGGTCCGTGGTGCCGCGTGCCGAGACCTGGTGGCTGCGGAGTTCCGTCACCGTCACCTCCGCCGCGCCGAGGGGCTGGTTCACCGGATCCAGGACCTCCCGGACGACGATGCCCGCGCCGGTCGGGATGGGCAGCGTGGATCCCGTGGCGCCTCCGGGGGCACTCTTGAGTCGCCGCCGGAGCAGTCCGAGGGGCATGGGGGTTCACCTTTCGGGTTCATCGGGCTTCGTCGGTTTAATCGGTTTCATCGGTCAGAGCTTTGTCTGTGGCCGGTCGCCCTCGTACGCAGCTCGCAGGATGTCGAGGACGCCCGCCACGGTGACCGGCCGCGGGTTGGGGTACGCCTGGCCGGCCGCCGCGTGCGCCGCCACCGTCAGGTCGGCCTCGTTCAGGCCGAGTCGGGCCAGGGAGCGGGGCGCGCCGAGGCGGTCGGAGAGGTGCCACAGGGCGTGCGGCGCGTCGTCGGTGTCCAGGGCGCGGCCGAGCGCCGTCATGGCCTCGGGTGCGGCGGGCGCGTTGTGGGCGAGGACGTACGGCAGGACCACGGTGTGGGTCTCGGCGTGCGGCAGGCCGAAGGCGCCGCCGAGAACGTGACACACCTTGTGGTGCAGGCCCATGGTGGTCGTGCCGAGGACGGCGCCGCAGAGCCAGGCCCCGTAGAGGGCGCTGCCGCGAGCGTCCAGGTCGGCGGGGTCGGCCGCCACTCGGGGCAGGGCGCCCGTCATGGCTCGTACGCCCTCCTCGGCCATCAGTGACACCAGCGGTGAGGCGTCCGGCGCGTACAGGGCCTCGGCCGCGTGCGCCACCGCGTTGATTCCGCTGGTCACCGAGAGGGGCACCGGGAGCGACAGGGTGAGCTCGGGGTCGTAGACGACGCTGCGGGGCAGGACCGACGGGTCGCGGCCGGTGCGCTTGGCGCCGTGTTCCGTGAGACCCCAGACAGGAGTCATCTCGGAGCCGGAGTACGTCGACGGCACGGCGATCAGCGGCAGGCCGGTGCGCAGCGCGATCATTTTGCCGAGGCCGATGGCGGAGCCGCCGCCGACGGCCACGCAGCCGTCGGCGCCGGCCTCGCGCGCCACCGCCACGGCCCGGTCGGCGACCTCCGCGGGCACGTGCATCCGGGCCTCGGCGTGCAGCCCGGCGCAGGCTGCGCCCAGGGCGTCCGCGACGGTCCGGGCGGTCTGCGCGCCCCGTGGGCCGCTGACCACCAACAGCCGTCGCAACCCGAGCCGTTCGGCCTCCTGCGGGGTCGCGGTGACCGAGGCGCCGGGCCGCAGGACGACCCGCATGGGCTGGGCCTCGTACGCGAAGCCGGTGAACCCTCTCATGAGAACCCCCTCATGACCGGGTTCGGTTGAGCACGAGGTCGAAGCGGGCGTGCCGGAACGGGTTCGGGATGCCGAACTCCCGTGCCAGGGAAGGGTCGTCGGTCTCGGTGAAGTCCTGGACGAGGCTCTCCTTGACCGCGAACACGGCGTCCGAGTCGAGGTGGTCGCCGCCGGCCACGAAGATGTGCGTGGTGACCGGTGTGTGCCCGTCGGCGGAGGCGATGAAGTGGATGTGGGCCGGACGGTAGGGGTGCCGTCCGGTGGCCTTGAGCAGGCCGCCCACCGGGCCGTCCGTGGGGATCGGGTACGGGCTCGGCACACAGGTGCGGAACCAGAAGCGGCCCTCGTCGTCCGCCGTGAACAGTCCGCGCCCGTTGCCCGCCGGTTGGACGTCGGGCTGCTGGACGTCGTAGTAGCCCTCGGGGTTCGCCTGCCAGACGTCGAGGACCGCGCCGGGCAACGGGGCGCCGTCCTGCGACAGCACCCGCCCGCTGACCACGCACGGCTCACCGCCGCCGACCAGGTCGATGTCGGCGCCGAGGTCGCGGACCGGGGACTCGGTCATGTGGAAGGGGCCGAGCACGGTCGACTCGGTGGCGTCCCCGCCTCCGTCGCCGTTGATCGTCTCGACGAGCATGGAGACGCCGAGCACGTCCGACAGGAGGACGAACTCCTGCCGGGTGGCGGTGCACGTCTGACCGGTCGCCGTCAGGAAGCCGATGGCCCGCTCCCACTCCGTCATGGTCGGCTCGGTCTCGCGGACGAAGGCGTGCAGATGGCGGGTGAGGGCGGCGAGCAGCTCGCGCAGCCGGGGGTCGGACGTGCCCTCGAAGCTGTCGACGACCGCCTCGGTGAGACGGGTGGTGAATTCAGTGCTCATGTGTGGGAGTCCTTCCGGTCAGCCATGCCCGAGGATCCGCCGCACCGCACCGGTCAGCAACCGCTCGGCGTCCTCGCCGGACGCGGCCGCCGTCGCGTGCCGGAAGGCGACGTACCCGTCCGGCCGTACGAGGAGGGCTCCGCCGTCGGCCACCCCGCTCAGCCGTGCCCAGTCGCCGTACGGGTCGTCGTACTCCTGGCCGGGGCCGATGACGACGGCGGCGATCTCCAGGTCCTGGGCGCGGGCCGCCCGCAGCCAGTCCGCGCCGCCGATGCCGGTGATCAGGGTGAAACGGCCCCGCCCGACGGTGTCGAGGGTGGACAGGGTACGGGCGCCGGCGGTGAGCCAGGCGTGCGGGAGCTTGGCGCCGGGTCGGGAGGACGGCTGGTGGTACAGCTCGGGGTCGCGGTCGAAACCGGGGTCGGGCGTGCCGTCGGGGATGATCGCGGCGGAGGCGTAGCGCTGGTTGAGGTCGACACCGTGGGCGTTGAACTCGTACGCCTTGTACGCGATCGCCTCGCGCAGCGCGGCCCGCTGCTTCTGAGCCGCCTCGGTGTCGTCCTTGCGGGCGGCGATGTTGGCCCACAGCTGTTCGGGGGTCTGCGGGGAGAGGCCGTCGAGCGCTTCGAAGATCGGGGCGGTCTCACCGATGGACTTGTTGGCGCGGGTGACGATCTGCCTGCCGACCGGGGCTCGTTCGGCGGTGTAGGAGTCCAGCAGCTTCGGGGACGCGGTGCCGTCGAGGACGAGCCTGAGCTTCCACGCCAGGTTGTAGGAGTCCTGGATGGAGGTGTTGGAGCCGAGGCCGTTGGACGGCGGGTGGCGGTGCGTGGCGTCCCCGGCGCAGAAGACGCGGCCGTTGGAGTACGTCTCGGCGTACATCTCGTTGACGGTCCAGGCCGAGGACGACTTGACGGTCACCGGGATCTCGTCGTCGCCGACCAGCTTGCGGACGACCGACTCGGCGTACTCGGTGGTCAGGTCGGGGGCGCCGGCGGTGACGTCGTACCCCCAGACGATCATCCACTCGTTCCAGGGCCGGACGCAACGCACCAGGCCCGCGCCGATGCCGCCGACGGTCGCGCCCGGGGCGAGCACCCAGTACAGGGTGGACGGCCGGTGGGCGGTGTACTTCGACAGGTCTGCGTCGAAGACGATGTTGATGCTGCCGGCCATCCCCATCTGGCCGCCCATCGGCAGCCCGGCGTCCTCGGCGACCTGCGAGCGGCCGCCGTCGGCGCCGATCAGGTACTTGGCCCGGATCGTGTACTCGTCGCCGCGCAGCCGGTCCTGGACGGTGACCGTCACGCCGTCGGCGTCCTGGACGAAGGACTTGTAGACCGTGCTGAAGCGCAGCTGTGTGCCCCGCGCGACCGCCGCGTCGACGAGCACCGGCTCCATGAGGTGCTGGGGCATGTCGCACATGCGGGTGGGGCTGGCGAGTTCGTGCGCGGCCTGGACGAGCGGGTCGTTGCCCCAGGAGCGGACCCGGCCGAGTTCCTCGCCGGCGAGGCTGGTGCAGAAGGTCGTGTCGCCCATCAGCTGCTGTGGCGTGGCCTTCGCGACGACCTCCTGCTCCACGCCGAGGTCGCGCAGCACCTCCATGGTGCGCTGGTTGGTGATGTGCGCCCGCGGCGTGTCGGCGAGGCTCGCGTAGCGGGTGACGACGATGTTGGGTACGCCGTAGGTGCTCAGGGCGAGCGCGGCGGAGGCGCCCGCGGGGCCACTGCCCACGATCAGTACGTCGGTCACGACATCGGGCTCGACGGTGTGCACGGGGAACGCTCCAGGGAATGAGGACAGGCGCCGACTGTTCAAGATCATGTGGGTGGGCGCGGGAGCGTGGGTGTCTCAATTGGAGACAGTGGGTCGTGGCACAGCACACGGAGGCCCATGGTTGTTGCGTATTCAACCGATCCGGGTAGGGTGTGCCGTGCCGTGACCACCGCAGAGCACCCCTCCGCCCGCCCTCCGCTCGCCGCGCTGCGCAGCGCCCGCGAGCTGTTCCTGCAGGGACGGCGACTGCCGGACGGGATACCGGAAGAAGTGGTCGCCGGATGGAAGCGCGCCCGGTTCTTCGGTGTGCGGTACGACGTGCGGGGCCCCGCGCCGGACGCCCCTCGGTCTTCCGTGCGGTCGGCCGAATCCCCGTTGTTGACCGCGGCCCGGCCCGCACTCGAACGGATCGCCCCGGCTCTGGACGCCGGCCAGGGCGCGCTCCTGCTCACCGACGAGCGGCTGCGGGTCCTGTGGATCACCGGATGCGCGCCGGACGGCCCCCGCACCGACCTCTCCGAGCAACTGGTCGGTCACAACAGCGCCGCCCTGGCCCGGCGCACCGGCCGCCGCGCCGAGGCGCACGGCCCCGAGCACTTCCTCGACTCGTGGCAGGACCTCTCGGCGGTCAGCGTGCCGATACGGGCGCCGGAGACCGGCCGGACGCTGGGCACGGTGACCGTGACCTCCCGGCTGTGCGCCGAGTGCTCACCGCATCCGGGCGCCCCGCTCGCCGAGGCTGTGGCGAGCGCCGTCGAAGCGGAACTCCTCGCACGGTCACAGGCGGCGGAACGGATCCTGCTGGACGCGTATCTGCGGGCGGTGGGGGAGCGAGAGGGCGCGGTCGTCGCCTTCGACGGACGCAACCGGCTCGTCAGCGAGGCGGCGGGGCGACTGCTGTCACCGGAGGGACTGGAGGCGCTGGAGCGGAGCGCGCTCGCCCTGCTCCGGGGCTCGGCCGGGAACGGCTCGCACACGGCGTCCGACCCTGTCGACGGGCCCGAAGCGCCGGTCGACCCGGCGTCAGGTGCCAGGTACCCCATCCCGCTTGCGCCCGGCACGGGTTGTACCGCGACCGTCACCCCTGTGTCCCGTCAGGAGTCGGTGATCGGTGTGGTCGCCGTGCTGGAGCAGGTGCGACACACGGCCGTGCCGCCGACCGTGCGGGTGAGTGCGGGGCCGGCCGGTCGGTCGGTGCCCTGGCGCCATGCCGTCCGCCGTGCGAGGGAGTTGACCAGTCTGCGCGGGCCCCTGCTCCTCGTCGGGGAGCGCGGCACCGGGAAGACCTCGCTGGCACGGGAACTGATGGCGGGCTCCCTGGTCGTGGACGCGGCGAAAGGTGAACTCCCCGCGGACTTCGCCGCGTTGATCAACGGTGATCGACTCCTCGTCCGCCATGTCGAGCGTCTCGCGCAGGCCGGCACCGCAGCCCTCAACTCGCTGCTCGCCTCGCATCCAGACGTACCTCTGCTCGTCACCTACACCCCCGGAACGCCGCCGGGCCCCTGTCTCCAACGGCTCCTGGACACCCTGGCAGCGCGCTCGGTCACCCTCCCCGCGCTTCGCGAGCGGCGCGAGGACATCAGGGAGCTGCTCACGGCCCTGGCGCCCAGGCCCTCCGCCGGACAGCCCCCACTCACCTGGACGCTGGACGCCCTGCGCGCTCTGGAGCAGTACCCATGGCCGGGCAACGTCACCGAACTCGCGCACCTGGTGCGGGCGTTGGCCGAACAACGGCGCACGACAGGACCCGTCCGGCGCGCCGAGCTCCCGGACCCCGTACGTGAGGGACCCGCGTCTCGGCCTCTCAGCCCGATGGAGCAAGCCGAGCGCGCCGCCATCGTGGAGGCCCTGCACCGCCACGGCGGCAACAAGGCCCGCACGGCGGCGGCCCTCGGCATCGCCCGCGCCACGCTGTACCGGAAGCTGCAGGGATACCAGCTCGATCGGAACTGACGGCGTCCCTGCGGATGCCGAAAGATCCGAGGGGTCCCGGCGGGTCGAATGAATCGTTCATCCGTCACGATGTTGACTTTCGGCTCGGTGAGCCAGAGGATTTCGGAGGTGACGCACACCGCCCCCGGGTTCGCCGACCCGGTACTCCCCGCGGCCCTCGACGAGGCAGCCCATCGCTGCCTCGTCGCGGGCTTCCGCGGTACGACGACCGTCCCCGAGTCCCTGAAACGGCTCGTCGACCGCGGCCTCGGCGGGGTCATCCTGTTCACCCGCAACGTCCGCGACGCCGACCAGGTCCGCCGACTCACCGGCACGCTACGGGCGTTGCGCCCGGACCTGCTCATCGCCATCGACAACGAGGGCGGCGGCATCGGCCATCTGGTGGCGGCGGGCGCCCCTGAAGTGCCCGGCTCCTGGGCCCTCGGCGCCGCCGACGACCCGGCACTGACCGCAGCCTGCGCCGACGCCCTGGCCGGACATCTGCTGTCTCTCGGCATAACCGCCTCCTACGCCCCCGTCGCCGACGTCCAGAGCCGGCCCGAGAACCCCATCGTGCGCACCCGCGCCTTCGGGGCCGACCCCGAGCTGGTCGCCCGGCACCTGCGTGCCTGGATCGCGGCGACCGAGGCACGCGGGGTGGCGTCCTGCGCCAAGCACTTCCCCGGCCACGGCGGGACCGTCACGGACAGCCACCACGAACTCGCGGTCGATCCGCGGCCCTACGACCGGCTCGACCTCGCGCCCTTCCGGGCGGCCGTCGAGGCGGGCGTGCCCATGCTGATGAGCGCGCATGTCGTCTTTCCGGCCCTTGACCCGGACCGGCCCGCCACCCTCAGCCCGCGCATCCTGTCCGAGCTGTTGCGCGGCGAACTCGGCTTCGACGGCGTCCTGGTGAGCGACGCGCTGGAGATGAAGGCCATAGCCGACCGCTACGGCGAGGCGGCCGGCGCCCGTCTCGCCCTCGCGGCGGGAGCCGACCAGGTCATCGTCGCCGTACCGGACCTGGACGTCACCCTTGCCTGCCGGGACGCCGTGCTCGACGCGCTACGGTCGGGCGAACTGGCCCCCGAGCGCGTCACCGAGGCCGCCGAGCGGGTGCGGCGGCTCGCGCTGCGGTACGCGGCGCCCTACCGGCCGGGTGAGGCGGCCGCGTGGGACGCGGAGGCAGGACTGACCGCGGCGCGGCGGGCCGTGCGGGGCGCGGGACCCTTGCCGCGACCGGTGCCCGGCGCCCATGTCGTCGACCTCTTCCCGCCTCCGCATCCCGCCCTCCACTGGGGCGGCGAGGACCTCCTGACGCAGTGGCGCCTTCTCGACCCCACGGCCACCGGCACGGCGGTCGCCGGGGAGCCCGAAGACGCCGGGACCGTCGTGGAGGAGGTGCTGCGGGCCGCGGAGGGGCGGCCGCTGGTCGTCGCCGTGTGCGATGCCGGGCTGCATCCCTGGCAGGGGCGCCTGCGGAACGCGCTGCTGGCCGCGCGATCGGACGCCCTGCTGGTGTCCACCGGGCTGCCGGAACCGGGCGGCGCGCTATGCGCGCACGGCAGGGGGCGGGTCAATCTGCGGGCGGTGGCGGAGGTGCTGACGGGGCGCACGTCCTGACCGGGGGATCCCGGTCGGCTCACTCCGCGTCGATCAGCTCGGTGATCCCCCTTGCCGCCAGATACGCGGTGTCCTGCGCCCGCTCCGCCAGGACCACTGCCGGGCGGACACCCTCCTGGCGCAGGCGCATCCAGGCCTCGAAGAACGTGCCGCCCGGACCGGAGACCGAGCGGGTCGACGGGGTGCAGTGCAGGACCAGGGCCGTGGCGCGGGGCGGGGGAGAGCCGGGGGCGGCGCGGAGCTCGGCCACCGTCTGGGACAGGGCGTCCGCGATCGGCTTGGGGCGACCCGTGGAGTCGAACAGGCCCAGCGTGTACTCCAGCTCCGGGAAGTCGGCCAGGGCACGGTTGACGTCGTGCGAGCACCACCAGGTGACTCCCCACAGCCGCGCGCAGCCGGCCGCGTTGCGCAGCGTAGCGCGGACGAAGTCGGGTGCGTCGGCCGCCGGGATGTGCGGCTCGGGCGCGCCCGTCTCCTGGACCCACACCGGCCGGTCCGGGTCGGTGGCGTAGGCCGCCGCCAGCTCCGTGCCGTACTCCGCGAGATGGTGCACCTGCGGCGAGCGGGGGCCGTAGCGGCGGGCGCAGTCCGCGGAGAACACCCACGGGTGGACGGTGGTCAGGTCGCCCTTGCGGGCCGAGGCCTCAGGGGTGAAGGGGTGGTCGTCGCCGTACCAGGCGGCGTCGTACGCCGAGTGCGTGACCAGGCCCGCGTCCTCGCCCAGCCCGTCCCGCGCGGCGGCCAGCAGGGTGTCCAGGTAGAGGTCCACCTCGGTCACCGACACCGGGTTGTGCTCGACCAGGTTGTTGAGCTCGTTGCCCAGCTGGAGGCCGAGGAGACGGGGATGGCCGGCCAGGGCGCGGCCCAGCGTGCGCAGCAGCACCGCCTGCGCCTCGACCGCCTCGGGGTCGGTGAACACATTGCGGTGGTGCCGGCTGCGCGTCCACTCCGGGTAGAAGTCGAAGCTCGACAGATGGCCCTGGACGCCGTCCACCAGGACGTCCAGACCGCACTCGCCCGCCAGGTCCACCAGCTGGACGAGCTGGTCCAGGGCAGACGGGCGGACCAGGGTGCGGTTGGGCTGGAGCAGGGGCCACAGGTGGAAGACCCGGACATGGTCCAGTCCCAGCCCGGCGATCTGCGTCAGGTCCTCGCGCGCGAGCCCCGGATCGAAGTCGTGCCAGGCGTGGAACCAGCCCTGGCGTGGGGTGTAGTTGACACCGAAGCGGAGCGCGGGCGTGTCGATGACGTCCTCCTCGTGAAACGGGCCCGGACCTTGTCTTCGGCGAATGTATCAACCACCATGAGGATCAATGAATAGTGATTTGAACCAAGGTCTGGTGGTGGGTCTGGACGCGGGTGGCACACGTACCCGCGCCCTCCTGGCACATCTTGGTGACGGCCGCGCGCTGGCCGAGGGCGCGTCCGGGCCGGCCAACGCGCTCACCGTCCCCGGGCCGGACCTCGCCGACCACCTCACCGAGGCGCTCGCGCAGGCCGTGCCCGCACCGCTGCGCGGCCGGGTGGTCGCGGTGACGGGCGGTTTCGCCGGCGCCGGCCACCAGGGACAGGGAGCCGACGAACCCGGCCGGGTGCGGGCCCGCACGGCCCTGTCCACCGCGCTGGCAAGGCTGGGCATCGGCGCCGCCACGGTCGACGTCCACAGCGACATCGAGACCACGTTCGCCGCCGCCCCCGGCCACCCCGCCGACGGTCTGGTCCTGGTCGCCGGCACCGGCGCGGTCGCGGCCCGGATCGCCGCACGGGCGCCGACCGCGACCTCCGGCGGCGACGGCTGGCTCCTCGGCGACGACGGCAGCGGCTTCTGGATCGGCCGCGCGGCCGTACGGGCGGCCCTGCGAGCGGCCGACGGACGGGGCGCCGCGACCGTCGTCGCCCGCGCGGTCGGGCAGGCACTCGGACTGCCGCCGAAGGTCCTGCCCCCGGAGTCCTACGGCGTGACGGACGCCGTCGCCTGGAGCACGACCGCACGCACCGCCTACCGGGCGCACCTGCTGCCCGCCGTCATGGACCGGCCGCCGGTGCGGCTCGCCGACCACGCGCCGCTGGTCGTCCGGGCCGCCGAGGAGAAGGACGCCGTCGCCGCCGAGATCCTGGGGGAGGCCGCCGGCGCGCTCGCCGAGACGGTGACGGCACTGGCGCCGCGTCCGGGCGAACCGCTGGTCGTCACCGGCGGCCTGCTCGCCCCGCACGGCCCCCTGCTCAGCCCCCTGACCGAACGCTTGGCCCACCTCGCGCTCACGGTCACCCCCGTGTCGGACGGCTCCCCGGGCGCCGTGGCCCTGGCCCGCCTCGCCCACGGCGCCAGACGCTGACGCACGCCCCAAGGACATCCCCATGCCCCTTCAGGACCCCGCCGTAGCCCCGCACCCGTACCTCGACCCGGCCGCCACCCTCGACGCCCGCGTCACCGACCTCCTCCGCCGCATGACCCTGCGCGAAAAGGCCGGCCAGCTCAACCAGCGGATGTACGGCTGGCACGCCTACCGTCGCACCCCGGACGGCTCGTTCCGGATCACCGAGGCCCTGCGGGCCGAGACCGAGCGCTTCGAAGGGCTCGGCGCCCTGTACGGGCTGATGCGCGCCGACGCGTGGTCCGGCATCGGGCACCGCGAAGGGCCGGGCAGCGCGGACAGCGCCGACCTCGCCGACCTGGTCCAGCGCCATGTCCTGGAACACAGCCGCCTGCGCATCCCCGCCCTGTTCGTGGAGGAGGTCCCGCACGGCCACATGGCCCTCGACGGCACGGTCCTCCCCGCCAACCTGGCCGTCGGCGCCACCTGGGACCCCGCCCTGTACGAGCGCGCCGCCGCGCACGCCGCCGCCGAACTGCGCGCCCGGGGCGGCCACCTGGCGCTCGTCTCCGCGCTGGACATCGCCCGGGACCCGCGCTGGGGCCGCACCGAGGAGTGCTTCGGCGAAGATCCTCACCTCGCGGCCCGGTTGGCGGAGGCACTGGTCCGCGGAATGCAGGGCACGGGGGAGTTCCTCGCCCCCGACAAGGCTGCTGTCGTCCTCAAGCACTTCGCCGGCCAGGGAGCCACCGTCGGCGGCCGCAACTCCGCCGAGTCCGAGCTCGGCCCCCGCGAACTGCACGAGATCCACCTTCCCGCCGCCCACGCCGGAGTCCGTGCCGGGGCCGCCGCCGTCATGGCCGCCTACAACGAGGTCGACGGACTGCCCTGCTCCGGCAACCGCGCCCTCCTCACCGGGCTGCTCCGCGACCGCTGGGGCTTCGAGGGCCTGGTCATGGCGGACGGGCTAGCCGTGGACCGGCTGGCCCGCATCACCGGCGACAAGGTCTCGGCCGGTGCCCTCGCCCTCGAGGCCGGCGTCGACCTCAGCCTCTGGGACGAGGGCTTCACGCACCTGGCGGAGGCCGTCGAGCGGGGCCTGGCGAGCGAGGCCGCCCTGGACGCCGCCGTCGCCCGCGTGCTGCGCCTGAAATTCCGCCTCGGCCTGTTCGAACAGCCCTACACGCACCGCGCGCCGGTCGCCGCGGACGCCGGACGGGAACTGAGCACCGACCTCGCCCGCGCCTGCGTCACCCTCCTCCACAATCGGGCCGGCGCCCTGCCGATCGGTCCCTCGGTGCGGCGCGTCGCCGTACTCGGCCCGCACGCCGCCACCACCGCCCACCAACTCGGCGACTACACCGCCCCGCAGCGCCCCGGCGCCGGCGTGAGCGTCCTCGACGCACTGCGCCGCCTGGCCCCGCCCGGCACCGACGTCCGCCACGCCTGGGGCGCGGCCCTCACCGGCGACGACCGCACCCACATCCCCGAGGCGGTCGCGACGGCCGCCGCCTGCGACCTGGCCGTGCTGGTGCTCGGCGGCAGCAGCGCCCGCACCCCGGGCACGGAGTTCGACGTCAACGGGGCCGCGCGGACGGTCGTGTCCGAGATGACCTGCGGCGAGGGCGTCGACCTCGCCGGGCTGCGGCTGGGGGAGGCCCAGCACGCGCTGCTGGACGCCGTCGTCGCCACGCGCACGCCGACCGTGGTCGTCCTGATCCAGGGCCGCCCGCATGTCGTACCCGACACCGCGGACGCCCTGATCACCGCCTGGTATCCGGGCCCGTGGGGCGGCGAGGCGATCGCCGAGGTGCTCCTGGGACTGACCGAACCGGCCGGCCGCCTCCCGGTCTCCGTCCCGCGCTCGGCCGCCCGACTCCCCGCCTACTACAACCACAAGGACACCGAGTACGGCTCCTACGCGGACGGCGACGCCGACCCCCTCTACTCCTTCGGGCACGGGCTGTCGTACACGAGCTTCCACCACGGCCCGCCCCGGCTGACCGGGCACACCGTCGAGGTGGACGTCACCAACACGGGCGCCCGGCCCGGCCGCACCGTCGTCCAGCTCTACGTCCGCCGGCTGCGCACGCCCGTCTGGCCGCGCGCCCTGGAACTGCGGGCGTTCGAGGCCGTGCGGCTCGCTCCGGGAGAGTGCCGTACGGTCGCGATACGCCTCGGCGCCGACCGACTCGAGCTGGTCGGCGCCGGCTTGGAGACGGTCGTGCCCTCGCAGGCGGTGGAGATCCGGGTGGCGGCCTCCGCGCGGGAGGCGCTGACCGCCGTGCCGCTGGTGTTCCGTCAGAGCGGTCAGAGCTTGACGGCTCCGGCCGAGACGCCCTTGTAGAACCACCGCTGCGTGATCACGAACAGCACCAGCACCGGGATCACGGAGATCACCGAACCGGCCATCACCACCCGTTGGTCGTAGCCGAACGACGAGCTCTGCAGCCGGGAGAGACCCAGCGTCAGCGTCATGTGGTCCTCGGAGCGCAGCACGATCAGCGGCCAGAGGAAGTCGTCCCAGGCGCTGATGAAGGTGTTGATGACGACCACCAGGATCGCGCCCCAGGCGGACGGCAGGTACAGATACCGGAAGCGCTGCCACTCGTTCGCGCCGTCCAGCATGCCCGAGTCCTCGATCTCGCGCGGTACCGCGAGGAACGCGCCGCGCATGAGCAGGACGTTGATGGCGCCGACGAACCCGGGCAGCCACACGCCCACCACGCTGTCGACCAGGCCCAGGTCCCGGATGCTGAGGAACAGCGACACCATGATCGACTCAAAGGGGAACATCATGGACGCGACCAGCACGACCCAGACCGCCTTGCGGCCCTTCCAGCCGGGCTTGGAGAGCATGTAGCCGGCCGTGGTGGAGAACAGCAACTGGCTGCCGATCGACAGCACGACCACGATCACGCTGTTCCTGATGTACGTGGCGACCGGCACCTGTTCGAAGATCTGCCGGTAGGCCCGCAGGGTCGGGTGGTGCGGCAGCAGCGTGGCGTTCGAGCCGAAGACGTCCTCGCTGGTGCTCTTCAACGAGGCCAGGAGCTGCCAGACCAGCGGGCCGACGGTGA
Source organism: Streptomyces sp. NPDC051677 (assembly GCF_044453465.1). NCBI lineage: Bacteria > Bacillati > Actinomycetota > Actinomycetes > Kitasatosporales > Streptomycetaceae > Streptomyces > Streptomyces sp. NPDC051677. The sequence continues at coordinate 17,150 of NZ_JBITCT010000032.1, read as the reverse complement.
TGCCGAGGACGAAGAGCAGCAGCAGATAGCGGACGACCAGTTCACGGGGGCGGCCGTAGTCCCGCCAGCGCGGCAGCAGCCGCCGGGGCTTCTCGACTGCGGTCGTCATGACTCGTCCTCCTTCGTCAGCCGCTGCGCCAGCAGGGTCAGCCCCAGCGTCAGCAGGAACAGCGCCACACTGACCGCCGAGCCGTACCCGGCGTTGCCGGTGATCGGGTCGAGGCCGACGTCCTTGATGTAGAAGGGCAGGGTCCGGTCGGCGCCGCCGGGCCCGCCGGTGGAGCTGCCGAGCATGTAGATCTCCGTGAACACCCGCAGCGAGCCGATGCCGGTCAGCGTGCCGACCAGCATCATGGCCTGCCGCACCCCGGGCACGGTGATGTGCCAGAAGCGGCGCGCGGCGCCGGCGCCGTCCATGGACGCGGCCTCGTGCAGCTCCTTGGGCACGTTCCCCAGCGCGGCCAGGTAGAAGACCATGTACCAGCCGAGGCCCTTCCACAGGGTCAGGCCCATCGCGGACAGCAGGATCAGCCACGAGTCGGACAGGAACGGGATGGCGCTCCTGATCAGATGGGCCTTCTGAAGCCAGGTGTTGACCAGACCGTCGTCGGCCAGCAGCCACTGCCAGCTCAGACCCACGACCACACTGGAGGCGAGGACAGGGGTGTAGAAGGCCGAGCGGAAGAAACCGATGCCGGGCAGGTTCTTCTCCACCAGGACGGCGAGAAGCAGCGGCAGCAGCACCATCAGCGGGACGACGATCAGCGCGTACAGGACGCTGTTGCGGGTCGCCAGCCAGAAGTCCGAGTCGTCCAGCATCCGCGTGTAGTTGTCCAGCCCGACGAAGCTCGCGGCGCCCCCGAGCGGCTTGGCGTCGGTGAACGACAGCAGGACCGTGTTGAGGAACGGGAACACTCCGAAGACCACCGCGCAGACGATTGCGGGCGCGGTCCACAGCCAGGGCAGCCACCAACGGCGGTACAGCGCCGCTCCGTTGGCGCCGGGGACGGGGCCGGGCAGCAGGGCCCGGGCGAGGCGTCGGGCGCGGGACGGGGCCGGGCCCGGCACGGAGACTGCGCGCTCCGTACCGGGCACGGACACCGGTTTCACGGTCTGGGTCGTCACGATCAGCCTGCCTGCTTCAGCAGCGCGTCGACCTTCTCCTGGGCGTCCTTCACGGCCTGTGCCGGGCTCTTCTTGCCCTGCATGGCCAGCTGCACCTGGGCCACGATCGCGTTCTGCGCCGCCGGGGAGAGGATGGTCTGGTAGGCGGTGGCGGTCTTGAGTTGCTCGGCGACGAGTTTGCGGGCCTCGGAGAACGGGTCGTCACCGCTGACCTTCTGGAAGAACGGGTCGTCCAGCGACGCCGTCGTCGTCGGGAAGATCACCACCTTCGGGTCCTTGCACCAGGCCGTCTGGTTCTCGGCGTTGGTCAGGAACTTCGCGAAGGCGAGCGCCACCGGTGCGTGCTTGCTGGTCGCGGCGACCGAGATGTACTGCGGGGCGCCGGTGGTGTGGCCGAGCGCGTCGAACGGCTGCTGGCCGACGCCGGTCTTGGCGTAGACCGAGGGGCTGTTCTGCTGCACGAAGCGGACGAAGCTCGGGTTCGTCGAGCCGTAGGCGACCTTGCCCTGGCTGTACAGCGTGGAGGGGTCGTTGCTGGAGGACAGCGAGTCCTTCGGCATCGCGCCTTCCTTGTACAGCTTCGCCATCCAGGCGACCCACTGCGTGGTCCTCGGATCGTCGCCGAAGACGGCGGTCTTGCCGTCGTCGGAGATCACCTTGATGTTCATCTGGTCGAAGTCGGCCGGGATCCGCCAGACCGGGTTGGCCATCGTCGCGTAGTACTTGCCGTCGGACGCTTTGGCGATCTTCTCGTAGTCGGCGAACAGACCGAACATGGTCGTCGGCGGCTTGTCCGGGTCGATCCCGGCCTTCTGCAGCAGGTCGGTGTTGTACGTCAGGACGATGCCGCCGGTGTACCAGGGGAACACGGTGTGCTGCGGCATGCCCGAGGAGTCCTTCATGGTGCTGGAGTTCCAGAAGGCGGGCACGAACGGCCGGGCGGCGTCCGGGTCCTTGACGCCGAGGTTGAGCAGGTAGCCGGCCTTGGTGAGGGCCGTGCCGGTCTCGGCGTTGAGGTTGAGCACGTCGGGCAGCGTGCAGGCCTGGGCGTCGGCGACGGTGCGCTGGGTGAAGGTGTTGTCGCCGGGGTCGTCGATCCACTTGACCGAGGCGCCGGGGTTGGCCTTCTCGAACGCCTTGATCACCCCGTTGAAGAAGTCCCCGAAGTCCTTCTTCAGGTTGGTCGTCTGGAAGGTGATCGTCCCCTTGACGTCCCCGGTGAGCTTCCCGGAGCCCACGTTGCCCTGGTCGACCTTGCAGCCGCCGGCCGTGGCGTCCCCGCTGTCGGAGCCGCCCGACAGGCCGCAGCCGGCCGCGGTCAGGGCGAGGGCTATGACGCCCGCCACGGTTCCGGTGAGTCTTCCCGCGCGCATGTTGCCTCCTGCGATCCGTCAGCGGGCTGGTTCGGCTGCCGGGTTGGTTCAAATCACCAACTTGGACTCCGATTGATGAAAAGGTGGACCAGAATTCATCGGAGGTCAATGGTTTGCCGTGTTGCTTTTCGGTCCCGGGCGGTTACCGGGGCGTTTCAGTGCCGGTGCTCGTGGTCGGGGTGCGACGGGTCGCCCGGGTGCTCGTGCCCCGGCGCGTACTCCACGCCGGCCCGGGCGCGGTCCAGCCAGTCGAAGAAGGCCTGCCGGGCCGCCGCCCGCCGCAGCTCCCGCGCGATCTCGTCGCGGACCTGCGCGTACGGCAGGAAGTCGGCGGGTCCCGCGGCGCTGTAGGGGTCGATGCCGCGCCGTAGCGCCTCCCGGGTGAGGAACCGGTCGCGATTGCGGCCGTAGTAGTCCTCCACGGCCCGCTCCGGGACGTTCTGCCCGGACTCCAGCGACGCCAGCAGCAGGCGCGCGGCCGGGGAGTGGGCGAGCGCCACGGCGACGATGCTCCCCAGGTCGGCGACATCGGTCCCGGACACCGCGAGCACCCGCTCCGGGGACACCTCGTCCGGCGGCGCGAGGCCGCGCTCCGCGCAGGCCCGCCGGGCGAGTTCGTCGGCGATCACCACCTGCGTCGCCCACCGTCTGCGCTGCCGCCCGACCCGCGCCACCTCCGGCCGCACCTCCCCGTCCCGAGCCGGCACGGCCGCCAGCAGCGCCTCGACCCGGGCCACGGGAATCTCGTCCCCGCCCACCACGGCCGCGTGGCCCGGATTCGCCGCAGCGTGCCTGTGCCGCCGTTCGTCCGGGTGGGTGTGCGGGTCGGGGCCGGGCACCGCGTTCGCGCGCCGCCCGGGCGGAGCCTCGCGCCCGACCCCGACCCCGACCCCGACTCCGACTCCGGCCGCGCGTCGCTCGGGCGCCGCCCCACCGCCCCCCGTCGCCGCGGGCCCGTTCACGCCGTCACCTCCAGTGCGACCGCCTCCGTGTAGGACACGCAGCCGTGCCAGCCGGCCTTCGTCATCAGCCAGTACGACCCCGGCGGCACCGCCGAGCCGTCCACCTCGACCTCGCACACCGCGCTCTCCCCGGCGGCCAGGGCGAACCCCTGGCAGGCCGGCCCGACTCCGGCCCACGTGCCCCAGGACGACACCGCCCACAGCGTTCCGCTCAACGGCCCCCGCGTCGTGTTGCGCACGCGCGCTGGTACCCGCACCCGCTCGCCCCGGCGCACCTCGACCCGGTCGACGCCCAGCTCCAGCGCCAGCCCCGGGCCGCTGCGGCCGTCGGGCTCGCCCACCGGGGACGTGCCCGGTACGTCCAGCGCGACGGTGTCCTCGTACGTCTGTCCGCCGTATGCCAGCCGCGCCGCGAGCGCGTAGCGGCCGGGCGCCGGGTCCGGCGGGGGCGTGACCGTGACCTCGGTGAGGGTGAAGCCGCCCGGGCCGAGCGCGTACGGCAGTTCGGCGGGCTCGGCGGTCCACCCGTCCGGCGCCTCCAGGGCGACCGTGCCGGACACGGGCGCGTCGGTCAGCTCGGAGGAGACCCGGAGCGTCGCTGTGACCGGCCCGTCGGCGGTGAGCACGGCGGGGGAGAGGTAGACGGCCACGGGCAGGTTGCCCCGGGGCGCGGGGCCGGAGTTGTGCAGCCAGTAGCGGGTGTGCACCGGCTGGGCGGGTTCATGCGCTGCGACACCGGGACCCCCGGCCCGCCGGGCGCCCAGCGGCGAGGCCAGCACCGTGGCCACCTCGAAGCCCGTGAGGTCCAGCTCCAGCGCGCCGTCCGCGCCCTGGGCCACGGGCTCCCCGGGCCGCTCCAGTACGTCCGCCCGAATGCCCTGCGTCCAGGCCGAGGGACCCGTCAGCCGTGCCCGCACAGGACGTCCGTCCACCTCGTGCGCCCGTACGACGACCCCCCGAGCCGGGTCCACGGGCGCGGCGCCGCCCCGGGCCAGCGGTGAGCCGGCCGGCTTCAGCGCGTCCAGCGACACCCGGCCCTCGGGCTGGAGCGTCAGCAGGGCCACCGTCCTCGGCAGGTCGGCCGGTGGCTCGCAGGGCTTGCGCAGCCGCGCGGTGAAGGGGTGGTTGAAGGCGTGTCCGGCGCGCGGCCAGCCCAGGTCCCGCCAGTCGCCCTCGCCCGCGACGACCGCGTACTCGAAGGTGTGCGACCAGCGCTGCAACTGGAAGGCGGAACCGTCCGGCGCGGTGCGCCGGGGCGGGTCGACCCAGATGCCGGAGGGCCAGCCGGTGCAGGAGCGCATCAGGGACATGTAGAGGTCGCCGGAGGAGGTGACCACACAGCCCGGTGTGCCCCGGTTGAGGATCGCGAAGCCGCGGCCGTCCCAGGCGTCGCCCGGCGGCAGCGCCTCTCCGGCGCCGGGCGCGGTGGCCCGTACGGTGGCGTCGTCCAGGTCGGCCACCAGCGCGTCGACGGCCTTCGCGTCGTCCTCGGGGCGGGCGCCCGCCACCACGAGCAGCGGCAGCCGCTCCAGGTCGCGCAGGTCGGCGCCGGGCGCCCACTCCTCGCGCAGCGAGGCGCGCGGCGCCACCCACACGGAGGCCAGGCCCTCCTCGGCCAGCCGGCGACGCAGCTCCCGGGCGGCGGCCGGATCCCAGCCGAGGGCCTCGGCGACCACGGCGTTGCGCTCCGGGCCGCCGACGGCGATCCGGATGTCGGGCAGGTTGGAGTCCACCTCCAGATCGCCGTAGCGGGGGCCGCCCGCGATCGTCGAGGTGGCCGTGACACCCGCGCGCACCAGTGCCGCGGAGAGAGGGGCGCCCAGCTCGCCGGCGGTGTCCCAGCCGCTGAACACCAGCTCGGCGACGCCGATCGACCGGTGCCCGAGCAACTCGCCGGCGCCGTCGTGCAGAGCGACCCGGGCCGTGGAGCCGAGGCCGAACCAGGTGTTGGCGGGGTTGTCCAACGTCCAGGGAAATCGCTCGCTGTCCACCTCCACGAACCCGAAACCCCGCCCGATCACCGCGTCCGCGACCTCGTGCACCGGCAGCCCGCCGCGCACGTCGGAGGGCCAGCGCACCCGGATCAGCCGGTCGGCGCCGTCGTAGCCGTCGATGGTCGTCGTCACGTCCAGCCGGTCCACGCCCGCCCACAGTGTCAGCCCCTGGGTGTAGCGGAACGGTCCCAGGTCGGCGCGGACGGTGATGCGGGAGCCGGCCGGCGAGTGCTCGACATCGATGTCAGCGGTGATGTCCCGGCTGCGGGCGGCGGTGACGCCGGTCGGGGTGAGGTGCCAGGGGCCCTCGCCGAAGCGGGGGTGCCTTGGATACTCCTCCTGTACCACCAGCTCGTTGCCGATGTCCCCGGCGCGCAGGAGCTCCCGGCCGCCCTCGGCGAGCGCCCGCAGGCTGCTGACACCGCCGCCGCGCGCTGCGTCCACCGTCACCTCGTAGAACTCGTTGCGGATGGTCGTCCCCTCGCCGGGCGTCCAGCCGGGCGCCCGTCCCTCCGCGAGCGGGAGAGCCTTCAGGCCCATGCCGGGCACGTCCGGTACGACGACCCGCAGCCGACCGTCCTCGCGGACGGCGGGCAGCGGCAGGCCGGTGAGGTCGACGGGGACCAGGCCCGGGTCGGCGACGGTCAGCACGTCCTGACGCTGCCAGGTCGCGGAGTTGAAGACGACCAGGTCGGGCGCGCCGCCGGGCAGCGGGACGACCCGGCGGGCCAGCGCGTCGGTCGCGTCGTCGTGCACCGCCCGGGCCAGGTCGTACAGCTCCCGCCAGCCGGTGAGCAGGTCGATGTAGACCTGGTCCGACTCGGAGCCGGTGATGGCGTCGTGGTGGGCGCCGTAGATCAGCTGCCGCCAGGCCTTGTCGAGGGCCGCGTCCGGATAGGGGCGCCCGACGACGAGGGAGGCGAGGGTCGCCCAGGCCTCGGCGTCGGCGAGCAGCGTCTCGCCGTGCCGCTGGGCCTGCTTGGTGTCGATGTAGGAGACGTCCTTGCCGGTGTAGACGGGGTTCATGTCCCGGGTCTGCGGGGACGCCGTGCGACCCTCCCGCTCCAGCTCCGCGCGTACGGCGGCGAAGAAGTTCCGGGGGATTCCGCTGACGAAGCGGGGCCAGACGTACCGGGCGTTCCAGTCGCGGTGGATGGCCATCACCCAGCGGCACGGCGGGGCGTAGTCGCCGCCGACGGGCAGCAGCACGTTGCGGGTGAGCGCGACCTTCTTCAGCCCCTGGAAGAGCTTGAGCGCGGCCGCCTCCGCCTCGGGCAGCGTGGGCGCGTTGTCGATGGCCCAGCCGGCCCCGTAGTGGTTGACCATGTAGGCGGTCAACAGCCCGCGCCCGGAGGGGGCGATCCAGCTGAACTCGGCCGGGAACTGCATCCTTCGGGGATCGCGGGGCTCCTCGCCGAACACCGACAGGGTCGGTCCCCACTGGTGGAAGGGGCCGCGCGCCCACGAGCTGGAGGAGATCCCCGCGTCCGCCATCAGCCCGGGGAACTGTGGGTCGTGCCCGAAGGCGTCCAGCTGCCACGCGGTCTGAGGAGAAGCTCCGATGATTCCGCGCTGGAAGCCGTCCCCGTAGAGCGCGTTGCGCACGGTCGCCTCGGCGCCGGTGAGGTTGGTGTTGGGCTCGTTGTAGGTGCCGCCCATGATCTCGACCCGGCCGGTGCGGATCAGCTGCCGCAGGAAGGCCCGCTCCTCGGGGAAGGCGTCCCAGTAGGGCTTGAGGTAGTCGACCTCGGCGAGCACGAACGTGTACGCCGGATCGCGCCGGGCCAGGTCGCAGTGGGCGCGGACCAGGCTCATCCCGCTCTGGCCGCGCGAGTCGAAGGTGCGGGCGGGCAGGCCCGTGACGGCCGGGTCGTCGGCGACGTCCCAGGTCTCGGTGTAGGCCGCCTGGGTGTTCCACCACACGGGGTCGTAGTGGAAGTGGCTGACCATGAACATGGTCCAACCGGGCTCCGCAGCTGTGAACTCGGCTGTGCGCCTGGCCAGTTGTGGTCCGTCGGAGGCCGTGACGGTGATCTCGCGGCGGTCGCCGGGTGCGAGCCCGTCGACGGTGACGGGTACCTCGGCGTGTGCGGTGCCGTCCTCGCCGACGGTGACCAGGGTCTCCCCGACGCTGTGGACACCCGGGCCTGCCACGCTCAGCCGAACCGGCCGGCCCGGGGCGTGCTCGACGTCGACGGCGACCACCTGGCGCGGCTGGTCCCGCGTGCCGGTGAAGAGCTCGGTCGACGCGACGGAGATGACACGCATGGGGCTCCTAGGAGTGCGCGGCGGAGCCCCATCCTGGCATCGAGAGGTGGTTCAATCAACCATCTGTCGTCATCTTGGTTGGTTCATCCATGCAGGGCCGGTCGGTTCAGCGGGACCGCCGGGACTTCACGGCGTGCGCCCCGGCGATGTGGTCGGTCAGCGCCAGGGAGGCGCTCGCCCGCTGGTAGGAGATCTGGCCGACCCGGACGTAGAGACAGTCGATGAGCATCAGCGCCGAGTGGCGGGCGCCGATGCTGCCCGTGCGGAAGCTGGTCTCCGAAGAGGAGGAGATCAACCGGACGTCGGCGGCCCGGGCCAGCGGCGAACGCGAGTCGGCGGTCAGGGCGACCGTCGTGGCGCCGCGCTCCTTGGCCAGCTCGAACGGCTCGATCGTCTCCCGGGTGGCGCCGGAGTGGGAGATGCCGATCGCCACGTCCGCCGGGGTGAGCAGGGCCGCCGAGGTGGTGGCCGCGTGCACCTCGGTCCAGCCGCGCACCGCGCAGCCGATGCGGAACAGCCGGGTCTCGGTCTCCTGGGCGACCGCGCCGCTGCCGCCGACGCCGTAGACGTCGATGCGCCGGGCGCGCGCCACGGCCTGCGCCGCGCGCTCGATCGCGTCCAGGTCGATCCGGTCGATCGTCTGCTGGATCGCTCGCAGGTCCGCGGTGCCGACGACCTGCACGACCCGCTCCAGACTGTCGTCGGGCGAGATGTCCGGCCCGATCTCCGCGCTGCCCCAGTCGGAGGACTCGCCCCGGCCGCGCTCCTGGGCCAGCTCGATCAGCAGGTGCTGGTAGGAGTCGAGGCCGATGGCCCGGCAGAACCGGGTGACCGTGGCCTGGGAGGTGCCGGTGCGGCGACCCAGCTCCGCGGCCGAGCAGTGGGTGACGGCGGCCGGATCCTCCAGGATCAGCTCGCCGACCTTCCGCAGGGAGCCGGCCAGCCGGGGGAGCTCGGTGCGGATCAGGGTGGTGACATCGGTCGAGGGCATACAGAGAAGGTACCAGCCACCCATTGGCACGATACCTGAATGCCAGGACCGAGGCTCGCTCCCGTGGCCGGGGACCAGCCGCGTCAGCCGTGTCATTGCCCATGACATAAGGCGTGTGGTTTATTGATTCACTTGCACTCATACATAAGGTGGTTCAATCCACCAGTTGTCCACCAGCGGGGAGCGCCAGGTGTCCGTCGAGTCCGCCCATGAGTCCGTGACCGAACCGGTGAGCGCGGACCGCTTCGCGCGCGAGAGCCTCGCCGTTCTGAACAGCCTCACCGAGTCCGCGCGCGCCGACGTGCGAGCCGCCGCCGCACTGATCGCCGACTGCGTCCGCGAGGACGGTGTCGTGCACGCCTTCGGCACCGGCCACTCCCAGGCCCTCGTCCTGGAACTCGCCGGCCGCGCGGGCGGCCTCGTACCCACCAACCGCCTCAGCATGGCCGACCTCGTCCTCTACGGCGGCGACCACCCCGGCGCCCTCGACGACCCGCTCCTGGAACGGCAGCCCGGCATCGCGGCCCGCCTCTACGAACTCGCCGCCCCCCGCCCCCAGGACCTCTTCGTCGTCGTCTCCAACTCCGGCGTCAACAACGTCGTCGTCGAGATGGCCCTGCACGCCAAGGAGCACGGCCACCGCCTCCTGGCCATCACCTCCCTCGGCCACACCCGGTCCGTGCCGGCCGCCCACCCCAGCGGCAAGAAGCTCGCCGACCTCGCCGACGTGGTCCTCGACAACGCTGCCCCGCGCGGCGACGCCCTCCTCGAACTCCCCGGCGGCGGCTCGGTCTGTGCCCTGTCCACGCTGACCGGCGTACTCCTGGTCCAGATGACGGTCGCCGAGACGGCCGCCCAGCTCCTCGCCTCCGGCGACCGGCCCCCGGTCTACGTCTCCGCCAACGTCCCCGGAGGCTTCGAGAGCAACCTGGAACTGGAGAAGCGGTATGCCGGACGGATCCGGCGCACCGCGAGTTGAGTTCCCCGCCACGGCGCCGGTCACCGTGCCGACCGCGGTGACGGTGCGGGTCAGGGCGGTGGATCGCCCGGATGGCTGCGGTCGCACCCGGGTGCGACGATGGGGGACGAGGTGTTCCGAGCGGCCTTCGCCCTGTCTGCGTGCGACAAGGAGTGACCCTGATGCGGAACTTCGTCAAACAAGTCGAGGACCTCGAGGCGCTGGACGGCGCCTGTGCCACCGTCGCCGGCCGGGTGGCCCGGGTGACCGGGTCGCGTGCGGTGAAGAACGCCCTGTCGGGTTCCTGGCTCGGCCATCCCCTGCACCCGGCGCTGTCCGATGTGCCGATCGGCGCCTGGGGCATCGCCTCCCTCATGGACATGGTGGCCGGCGCCCACGGCGCGCGAGCGGCCCGGGGACTCGTCGGCTTGGGCCTGGCCGCAGCCGTGCCGACCGCTGCTGCTGGGGCGTCCGACTGGTCTGACACCTATGGAGCGGCGCAGCGCGTCGGCCTGGTCCACGGGGCGTGCAACGGCACCGCGACGGTCCTGCAGGCAGCCTCCTGGCTGGCCAGACGGCGGGGACGCCGAGGCGCCGGGGCCATGCTCAGCGGCATGGGGCTCGGCCTCACTCTGAGCGCGGCGTACCTGGGCGGCCACCTGACGTACGTCCGAGGCGTCGGCGTGAACCACACCGCCTTCCAGGAGACGGTCACGGCCTGGACGGACGTGGCGGCCGAATCCGACCTGGCGGACGAGCTGCCGCTTCGCGTCACCGCGGACGGAGTGCCGGTGGTGCTGGTCCGGCACGACGGGCGGCTTTACGCGCTCTCGGCGACCTGCACACACGCCGGAGGGCCGCTCGACGAGGGCGGACTCGACGACGGCTGCCTGCGCTGCCCCTGGCACGGGAGCACCTTCCGGCTCGCGGACGGCGAGGTGGTCCGAGGACCCGCGTCGGTGGCGCAGCCTCTGTGGGACGTGAAGGTCGAGGACGGCCGCGTGCACGTGCGCTCCCGCACCGCCGGGTGAGGAGCCGGTCGCGGGGACGGGTCGTCCCGGTCGCCGACGAGCAAGGGGCGCTGATCGAGCCGGTGATCACGGCCTGGAATCAGGACCGTGTGAGGAAGCCGGACGCCAGGAGACCAAGGACGATGAGTTTTGCCGTGGCTTGCGGTCTCTGTCTCCAACGCGCGATCAACCGCACCTGAGGAGAGCACCATGACCGCCACCTACACCTTCGACGTCTTCTCCAGCCTCGACGGCTACGGCGCCGCCGGCGGCAACTGGACCGGATACTGGGGCAAGCAAGGCCCCGAGCTGCTCGACCACCGCCTCGCCCTGTACGGCGAGGAGCAGCGGATGGTCTTCGGGGCCAACACGTATCGGGCGTTCGCGCGGATGCTGGCCTCGAGCACCGAGGAGTCCGAGGTGCGCGACCCGTGGGTCACCCGGATGAGGAGCCTGCCGGCCACGGTGGTGTCGACCACGCTGGAAGGCTCCCTCGACTGGCCGGACGCGACCGTCGTGAGCGGCGATGCCGTCGACGTCGTCGCCCGACTCAAGAAGGAGTCCGAGGTCCCGTTGCGCTCGCACGGCAGCCTGTCGATGAACCGGGCGCTGATGGCCGCCGGTCTGGTCGACCGCGTCCAGGTCACGCTCTTCCCTGTGATCACCGGTCAGACCGGGCTGGACCCGATCTTCCACGGGGCCCGCGACTTCGACCTCGAGCTGATCGAGCACCGCACACTCGACGGCCACACCCAAGAGCTCGTCTACCGACCCACCCTGCATGTGTGAAAGGCCGTTGAGTTCGTCTCATCAAGAACGCCGTGAGCGGCGTACGCCGACCCGGTGTCGGAGTACGCCGCCTGGCCCGGTTCAGATCCGGCGTACGGTGTGCAGTGTCTTGGCGTACGTCCCCGAGCCGTCGAGCAGGGATGCGCCACCCAGGTCGGACATCGTGGGCCCGTTGACCGTCTTGCGGCTGGACAGGAAGCGTCGTTTGCCGCCGTCGTCGAGACCCAGGTAGATGCCGACGTGGTCGACGGTCACGCTGACCACGTCGTCACTGGAGTCGGCGTTGAACAGCACCAGGTCGCCGGGCTGGAGCAGGGCCGCGGCGGGCGGGGTGGTCCCGGTAGCGCGGTCGATGACCACACCCGGTGCGTAGTCGGCGATGTGCCGGGACTTGCGCGGGATCCGGGTGCCCGAGGTGTCCTCCTCGGCGGCCAGGGGCACGCCGAGGTGGTAGCCGTAGACCATGCGCGTGTAGCCCGAGCAGTCGAGGTTGCCGACCTGCTTGCTGGACGGCCCCTTGTACGTGCCGTCCGGGAAGGTCCAGCCCACCTTCATGTACTCGTGGAAGTCGGCGCCCTCAAGCCGGTAGCCCCGTGCGTCGAGATAGCCGTACCCGGCCTCGCCCAGCACTTGCTTGCCCTGGGCCGGTCCGGCGCCGGCCGTGACCGTCGGAGCGCCGCCGAGGAACATCGCAGCGTACGCGAGGACGTCCGGGACGGTGGATCCGGCCCAGCCGCTGATCGTCTGCTCCAACGCGGCCGTCCAGGCGCCGTCGAACGGCTCGGGCAGCAGGCGCACCCAGTCGCCGTGGGTGACGGTCGGCAGGACCGCCCAGTTCGCGGCGTCCACCTCGATGCGGCTCACGGACAGTCGGACCGGCAGGTTGGTGCAGCCCTCGTTGGCCAAGGCGCGCAGGCCCACCCGGCCCTTGGTCAACGAGGGCGTGGAGTCGGTGATGTCGAAGGCCCAAGAAGACGGTTCCGCCGACGCGGACCGCCAGGCCTTCGCCTGTATTCGGGTGCCCTCCCGTCGCACCCGGATCGTCCAGTCGGTGCCCGCCGGCACGCCCGTGGCCAGTGAGACCGCCGTTGCCAGCGAGGTCACGTCGTTGTTGACCTCCTTCTCCAACCGCATCTCGACCGACCCTGAGGTGAGGAAGGACAGCCGTGCCCGGTAGTGGTTCTGGGTGCTGCCGTAGCCGAAGGTCAGCGCGAACGAACAGGCCTGACCGGTCGGGACCTTGTCGAACCTGGCCGCACAGCGCACGTCGACGTCGGTGATCTCGTCGTCGCGCAGGCTGGCGTGCCGGCTGTACCCCGCGGTCGTGAGGTCGATGATTCCGGTGCCCGGCGCCACCGAGAAGTCGGTCTTGAAGGTTTCGGACGTGATCCATGTGCCGCCGCCCGGCGAGGCGCCCCAGTACACCGGGTCCTCACCGTCCGGCGTGAGGCCCGGCAGCGTCCGCTGGAAGTCGTCCACGAAGGGCCGCTTGTTCTCCGCGAACGTCCGCGGCGGGCCGGGCAGTACGACGGTTCGCGCGCCGTGCGTCAGCAGCGCGACGCGCTTGCCGCCGGAGGTGACCTCGGTGCGGGCCGGGGTGCCGGAGAGCACGGTGGTGGTGAGGGGGGTGGTGAGGGCCACCGGGGCGAAGTGCGAGGCGCCCAGCGGCGACATCGTCACCCACGAACGGGCCGAGGACAGGCCGCCCGGCACCGGGAAGGCCGGCACGTCCGCCGCCGCGGCGGCACGCGCCGGGGCGGCGGCGACCAGACCGGTGAGCGGGGCAGCGGCGGCAGAGGCCGCGAAGGCGGCGAGGAGTCTTCGTCGAGATGTGTCAGACATGTGTCACATGATTCATTGCCGCCCGTCGATGCGTCGCGGCACCCCCGACTTCGGTGCAACTCGGCGGGGTGCAGGAGCAGATGCCGTCGGGTCAGGTCGCCCGCAACCCTGCCGGTCACGGCCGGAAGTAGACGCCGCACGACGTCACCGGCTTGCCGTTCGCATCGTCAAGGCAGACCCCGACGTACGAGCCGCCGCCGACGACATCCGCGGGAAGAGTGGCGGGCACCGACGTCACCGTGTTGCAGTGCGTACTGCTGCTCCTGGCGCCAAGAGGGTTGGCGTAGCCGTCGAACACGCTGTACCACGCTCTGCGGCAGCCGACGGACTTCAACGTCCCGGTGAAGACCACCGACCGGTTGTACCAGGTCAGGGTGCCCGAGATGTAACTCCCGGCGCCGTCGGAGACGTAGACCGGAGTGGGGGCGTAGGCGGCGGCCGTGGCCGGGGTCGCCGCGACGGCCGGTGCGGTCAGTGCCGCGGACATGGTCAGGCCGGCCACGGTGAAGAGCGTGAGGGCACATCGGCGCAACACGATGTAAGTCTCCTTCGGTGCGAGTTCGCGGGATGACGCCACAAGGTTGCCCGCAGCCCTCGCGCGTCAACCCCGACGAAGGACGGCTGTTGGCGCGCTCATCCGCTTCGGGCTCGTCCTTGCTTGCGGTATCCGTCCAAGACGTCCTGGCGGAGCAGGAAACCGAAGCCGGCGGACTCCAGCCGCAGCCCCAACTGAGCCTCGCCGACACCGAGATCGACCGCGGTGTCCGCCAGGTGCCAGTCGTTGGCGGCGAGCCTGCTGAGCAGGTGACCGCGGCGAACCTGGTTCTCCGACAGGCGGAACGTCTTCAAGTAGGCGACCCTGCCCCTGTCGTCGGTGATGGCCTCACCGATGTGGTTCTCCTGCTTGGGACGGAACGACGGCAGGAAGCGGGAAAGCGTGAAGCGTCCCATCCGGTAGACCGACTGCCAGGTGTACGCGTGTTCCAGCAGGCCGGTCGCCAGGGTCGTGTCGTGGAAATGCGTCCAGGCATGTTCCTGTTCGACGACCGCCGTGCGCAGGTGGGCCAGGGAGCGGATCTGCGAGTCGGGTATGCGGGCCCGGAAGTCCGGCACCGGCGGCATCAGCGTGGCGTAGTGGTGGATCAGTTCGCCGTACAGGTCCTGCAGGAGCGTTGGGTGCAGTGCCCGGTAGTCGTCGGGATGCGGGACCGCGAACGCGGCAGCGAGCGCGTCGGCGACGTAGACCATCACGCCGCACTGGTCGGGGTGGATCTCGAAGACGCGCAGTGCGTCGGCGAGCCCGCGTACGTCAGCACCGAGATAGGCTTCCTCGGCGCGAGGAGAGAGTCCTTGGCGGATCGCACGCTGCGACCACTGTTCCCAGGCGAGGGAGGGGCCGCCGAAGTGCAGTGCCAGGTAGCCTTCCAGCGCCAGGTGCATGGGGAGGAACCGCAGCCGGTTCTTGGCTTGTCGGCGGGCCATTCTGCGGTGGAAGCGCAGGCCCATCGTGGCGGCGGGAGCCGAGTCGCCGTCGGCGGAGAGCTGGGTGCCGTAGGCGGCCGCCGGCGTGCCGTCATCAGTCCACGCAGCGACGAATCCGTGCGGGATGTAGGAGACATAGGCGCGACGCGGTCCTACCTCGACCAGCCCGGCCACATCACCGTAGAGCTGCGGGCGCAGACGGAGATCGTCGACAGGTTCGTCACGTACGAGCGGCACCAGTCGCACGGCATTCCAGACCTGGGAGGGGCGGGTGGCCAGGCCGGTCAGGTCCCATGTGGTCATCGCGCCCGCTCCTGGTGGTGTTCGCTCATCGTCCGGGCCGCGCGCGCGTCCATGTAAGTGATCAGTTCGGCCAGGCCGGTGCGTCCTTCCGCGAACTGGGCGAGTTCCGCCAACGCGGGAAGGTCCTCCGCGTCACGGATGCCCGCGGTGGGCACCGTCGTGGACAACCGACGCACATCGAAACCGGCCGCGTCATAGACGGGGTTGAGATGCACGATGCTGGTGCGACGCTCGGGGTCGAGCCGGGTCCGCCAGATGCGCAGCACTTCGGCGGCCAGGCCGGGAGGCGCGTTGTCCCATCCGTCGGAGACGATCACCAGCCTGGACGGGGAAGTGTCCAGCGCGTCGAGGATCCGCCGGCCAAGCGGCGTCGGTCCGTACGGATAGGTCAGCAACGCGTCGGTTCGCCCGGACGTCCACAGCCCGGTGTAGTCGCCGGCCAGGGCCGCGAGCAGATAATGGCAGGCCAGTGCCACGGCCAGCGGTCGACGACGCTTGTGCACCGAACCGAAGGCGGAGAAGCTGTCGTCCAGCACCGCGGTGACCTTGCCCCAGCTCCTGCGGTGAGAGCCGGCCACCCGGTCGGCGGCCGACTCCAGGGCATGGGTCAACTCGGTGCGCCGGCGCCGACGATCCTCGACCGGCAGCGAAAGCACATAGGTCGCCAAACGGGTCAGCGGCATCCCCGCAAGGTCCGCTCGTAGCTCTGTGGACCCACGTTTGTGCGCGGACTCCTGCAGCCGCAAGGTCTCCAGACGGGTCATCCGTGGAGCTATGCGCTCCAGGAAGACAGCCCGGGGAATGCCGTGCTTGGCGGCGAAGCCCTCGGCGACCGTATAGGGCAGCTCATACAGGGCGGCCTGCTCGTAGTGCGCGCGGCGCCACGTCTCCAGGAGGGGTGTCTCATAGCGCGGGCGGGCCAGCGGGGCGAACACGAACGTCCCCAACTCTTCGGTGGCGGGGACCAGGTGTGCATGGCGAAGGGCTCGCTTGAGGCCACTGCGGTACTTCACGGCATCGAACGCCAGGTCCTGGCGGGCGGACAGCCAGTCACGCATGATCGCGCGGCTGCGACGGTTGTTCACCCTGGCCCTGCGCAGGGCGTCGAACAGTCCGTACACGCGTTGCGGCGGCAGCGTCGCAAGACGGGCCGCGATCA
This sequence comes from Streptomyces sp. NPDC051677, assembly GCF_044453465.1. NCBI lineage: Bacteria > Bacillati > Actinomycetota > Actinomycetes > Kitasatosporales > Streptomycetaceae > Streptomyces > Streptomyces sp. NPDC051677. The sequence goes on along the minus strand of NZ_JBITCT010000032.1, from coordinate 894 downwards.
GACGGCCCTCGCTGCGGCGCTGGTCGGCAGTGGCCTCACCGGTGGTCTCCAGCAGCCGTCGGATGATGAGGACCGCGTTGTAGTCGTTGATGTCGAGCGCGAGGACCCCGGCATACAGGTCGCGGTAGTTCCCCAGCATGTACGCATGGAGAAAGTCCAAGGACAGCCGCTGCTCGCCCGCGTCGCTGTGGAATTCACGCTGTCCGGTGGAGGTGATCGCCGCGTTGACGAAGAGCAGCACATCGTCGGCTGCGACGAGGTCGCCGTACGAATCCATCCGGATCTCTCCCCAGGAGTGCGGACGCCGGCCGGGGAATGGGGGCACGAGCTGCGAATCATTGCTTCATAGGCAGGTTCCGGAAGTCGCACCGGAGTCCCGCGGCCGGCCACTGGACCGTAACAGAGCAGGCCACAAGCCCTCTACTGACTTCCTCTCACCTCGCTGGCAGGGGGCGGTTCCCAGACGCGCACCATGGGCCCGGTGGCGGCGAGGCCTACCGCGCCGCCACCGTCACGTACTCCGTCTTCTTCACCCGGCCGTGATGGGCGACGATCGTCACGGGATAGCGGCCGGGCTTGAGGTCGGAGCGGACGGTGGCCGTGCCGAAGAAGCGCGGGTCGTCGCCGTCGGCGCCCTTGCTGTCGTCGTGGCGGAGGTGGAGCGTCCCGGTGAACGCCGGCGAGGTGGCGGTCAGCCGCGTCTCCTCGCCCGGGTCCGGGTACTCGTCGTGCCACATGACCGCGACCTGACCTCCGACGCCGACCCGGAACTCGTGCTGGTCGCCCGAGTAGCCCTGGTCTGAGGTTCCCCCGAGATGCGGAGTGTGTTGACAGAGGGTCAGATGGTTCTCATGAGAGGAACATCGACCATGGCCGCCCCCAGAAAGTACTCGC
>NZ_JBITCT010000031.1:0-135268 GCF_044453465.1 Streptomyces sp. NPDC051677 | reverse complement strand
GAACAGCCCGCGGCGAACAGGACGCCGGCCAGGGCGGTCGCGGTCAAAGTGGCGGCTCGGTGGTGTCTGTGCATGTCCCTCGCACCTCGCTGTGCGGTTGGGGTGGGAGAAGAGCAGGGAGCGTCCGTGGTGGAGAGCGACACGCCGAAGGCGGGATGTGTGGGTGCCCTGGACCTTGTCGGAAGTCGCCCCGGCCCGGGAAACGGGCGGGCGTCAGATGGATGCCCCTGCTGTCGATGCGGTGATGGCTGTAGCGGTCATGGAGGGAGCGGTCATGGATGTGGACCACGCGTTTCCGGTCACTGGAGCGCGTTAGTAGCGCGCTCTAGTGGCATGACTATGGAGCCGTCCACGAGGGATGTCAACAGATATGTCAGGACGTTCCAACAAAAGCTCGCTGCGCGGGTCCCCCGCGGTCAGGCCACGGCTTCGACAGGTGCGTGGATCACGCGTGCGGGCGGCGGAGGGCGCGGGCCGCCAGGGCCTCCAGCAGGAGGTCGACCGCCTCCTCGAAGGAGCTGTTCTCCATGGCGTGCAGTTCGTTGCGCACGGTGGTCAGCGCGGGATAGGCGGCGGGGTCCAGCCCGTGGTAGACCTCGCGCCACGCCCGCTGGTCGGCCTCGCGCTGCTGTCGAGGGAGCGCATGGAACGCGGCGTCCATGGCGGCATGGCTGAGCACGGTGTCGATGAACGTCAGGTACAGGCGCGTCGCCTCTGCCGGTCCGAAGCCCGCGGACAGCAGCAGGCTCACCCCGGTCTCCACGGCACGGATCTCGTTCTCGCGCCGCGTCACCCGGTACGAGGCGAAGGCCGCCGCGCGCGGGTGGGCGAGGTATCCGGCACGAACCCGCAGGGCCATCTCGCGCAGGTCGGCCACCCAGTCGCCCCTCGGGGCGAACCCCGCCATGGCGTCGCCGATGATGCGGTCGGCGATGGCGAGCACCAGGTCGTCGGCGCCGTGGAAGTAGCGGTAGAGGGCGCTGGGATCGCAGCCCAAAGCGGTGCCGAGCCGGCGCACGCTGAGCGCCTCCGGGCCGTGCTCGCCGAGAAGCCTGAGGGCGGTCTCCACGATCAGGTCCTCCGACAGCAGGACCCCCGAGCGGGTGGGCCGACGGCGGCTGCGCTCCTGCGGGACTCGGGTGGTCATACCGGGGCTCCTGTCGCTTCGGACCGCTTCGGACCGGCATCGGGCCGCGTACCTGCAGTGAAGAGGCCCCGGACGCCTTATGTCAACAGGATTGACGCAACGCGAAGACCAGGTGTTCCATCACAGTCCCGCGCGGCTCTTCCCGCCTCCCCTCCCTGCGAGGAGCCTTTCCATGTCATCCACCCCACTGCGCCGCTCCCTCGGTGTCATCGACGGTGTCGCCATCGCCGCCTCCAGCACCGCCGCCACCACCAGCATCGCCATCGGCATGGGCACGATCGCCACCATCGTGGGTCTGCAGGCCCCGGCGCTGCTGCTCCTCGCCTTCCTGCCCGTGCTGGGCATCGCCACCGCCTACGCCCGCCTCAACCGCTCGGAACCCAACTGCGGCAACGGCTACACCTGGGTCGGCAAGACCCTCGGTCCCTGGCCAGGCTTCCTCACCGGGTGGGTCACCGTCGTCGGCTCGGTCGTCTTCTGCGCCTACACCAGCGCGGTCATGGGCTCGGTCGTCCTGATCTTCGCCAACAAGGCCGGCCTGCACTCGGTGGCGGGCATCGCCCTCGATCCGTCGTCCACCGGTATCAGTACGGCCGTCGGGCTGGTGCTCCTGCTCGGCCTCACCGCTCTCGCCGTCACCGGCACCCGCGCCACCACCCGCTTCCAGTTCGTGCTGCTGGTCTTCGAGTACGCCGTGCTGCTGGGCTTCTGCGGCTGGGCCCTGCTCACGGGCAAGCAGTCCTTCTCCCTCTCCTGGTTCAACCCCTTCGAGATCACGGGCGGCGCCACCTTCGCCCAGGGCATGGTCCTCGCCGTGTTCTTCTTCTGGGGCTGGGACGCGGCGTTCAGCGTCAACGAGGAGACGAAGACTCCGGGCGACGCGGCCCGCGGCGGTCTGATCGCCCTGTCCGCGATGCTCGGGCTGTTCCTCTTCGCCTCGGTCGCCTTCCAGCGGGAGATGAGCCTGACCGAACTCATCAAGAACGGCCCACAGGCCCTGCCGTACCTCGGTGAGAAGCTGGCCGCCGAACCCTGGGCCACCCTGCCCGTGGTCGCCCTGATGTGCTCGGCCGCCGCCTCGGTGCAGTCCACGCTGATCCCCACGGCGCGCGGGCTGCTCGCGATGGGCCGGGACCGCACCATGGGTCCGGTGTGGACCCGGGTGCACCGCCGGTACGGCACCCCCGCCGCCGGTACCGTCGCCGTGCTGTCGATCGCCCTCGTGATCGCCCTGCTGGCCGTCGCCATCCCGCGGCTGAGCGACATGCTGCTGGCCGCCGTCAACTCCATCGGCCTGCTCGTCGCCCTCTACTACGGTCTCACCGCCCTCGCGTGCGCCGTCCGCTTCTGGCCCGACCGCCGCGAAGGGTTCCGTACGGCGTTGCTCGCCGTGGGCGTGCCGGCCGTGTCCGGTCTGGTGCTGCTGGGGCTCGGCTGCTATCTCGGTTACTCCTACCTGACCATGAGCGACCACTTCGAACTGAGCCCCGACAACGGGTGGTTCATGTTCTCCCTGCCCGCCGTCATCGTCCTCGCCGGGCTCGGGATGGCCGCGGTGGCCAAGTACGTCCGCCGGTCGCCCTACTTCAGCACCGGCCGCGGCACCGACGCCGAGGCGATCGCCCTGCCCATGGACCGCACCACCGTCTGAGCCCCGTCCGCCCCGACCCGTTCCCCAGCCCCACCCACACCCCCACCACGGAGTCAGCTCCCATGCCGCAGTCCCAGGCCACCGGTCCCGCCGATCTCGTCCTCACCGGCGGGCCCGTCCACACCGTCGATCCCGCCCGCAGCCGTGCCACCGCCGTGGCCGTGCACGGCGGGCGGATCACGGCCGTCGGCCACGACGAGGTGCACGCACTGATCGGGCCGGGCACCGAGGTCGTCGACCTCGCGGGGAGACTGCTGCTGCCCGGCTTCCAGGACGCCCACGTCCACCCCCAGGGCGCGGGCCTGGAACTCGGCCTGTGCCACCTCGCCGACACCGTCGACCCCGCCGAGTACCTGCGGCGGATCCGGGCGTACGCCGACGACAACCCGGACGTCGAATGGATCACCGGCGGCGGCTGGTCCCTGGAGGCGTTCCCCGGCGGCGCGCCCACCGCCGCGGCCCTCGACGCGGTCGTCCCCGACCGGCCCGTCTTCCTGCCCAACCGCGACCACCACGGCGCCTGGGTCAACACCCGGGCGCTGGAGCGGGCCGGCATCGACGCCCGCACCCCCGACCCCGCCGACGGCCGCATCGAACGCGACGCCGACGGCGACCCGACCGGCATGCTCCAGGAGGGCGCCGTCCACCTGGTCGGGCGGCTCGTGCCCGAGCCCACGCCCGAGGAACGACTGGCCGCCCTGCTGCGCGCCCAGGCCGTGCTGCACTCCCACGGCGTCACCGCCTGGCAGGACGCCATCGTCGGCGCCTACGCCAACATGACCGACCCCGCGCCCACCTACCGTGCGGCCCTGGACCGGGGACTGCTCACCGCCCGCGTCGTCGGCGCACTGTGGTGGGACCGCGAACGCGGCGCCGAGCAGATTCCCGAACTCGTCGCGCGGCGCGAGGAGTTGAGCGGTGACCGGTTCCGCGCCGGCACGGTGAAGATCATGCAGGACGGCATCGCCGAGAACCACACCGCGGCCATGCTCGACCCGTACCTCACCGGCTGCGGCTGCTCCTCGCAAGGCAGCGGCATCAGCTTCGTCGAACCCGGCGAGCTGAGGAAGTACGTCACCGAACTCGACGCACTCGGCTTCCAGGTCCACTTCCACGCTCTCGGCGACCGCGCGGTCCGCGAGGCGCTCGACGCCGTCGAGGCCGCCCGTACCGCGGGCGGCCACCGCGACACCCGCCACCACCTGGCACACCTCCAGGTCGTCCACCCCCACGACGTACGACGCTTCAGGGCGCTCGGCGCCACCGCCAACCTGCAGATGCTGTGGGCCGCCCACGAACCGCAGATGGACGAGCTCACCCTGCCGTTCCTGGGCCCCGAACGCGGCGCCCGGCAGTACCCCTTCGGCGATCTGCTGCGCGCCGGAGCGACGCTCGCCGCGGGCAGCGACTGGCCGGTCAGCAGCCCCGACCCGCTCCAGGCCATCCATGTCGCCGTCAACCGCGTCTCCCCGGACGCACCCGAGGGCACCCCCGAGTTCCTGCCCGGACAGCGTCTCGACCTCGGCGCCGCCCTCGCCGCGTACACGGCGGGCAGCGCCTACGTGAACCACCTCGACGCCCTCACCGGCAGCATCGCCGTCGGCAAGGCCGCCGACCTGGTCGTCCTCGACCGGGATCCGTTCACGGGCCCGGCCGAGGAGATCGCCGCCACCCGGGTCCTGCAGACCTTCGTGGAGGGGGAACGCGTCCACGCGGCCCCCGACGCCTGACGCCTGGCGCGGCCGGAGTCAGTCGAACTCCTCGACGTACTCCTGTGGCGGTCCCAGCTCGGGCCGGTCGCGCAACGCGAGTGTTCCGCCGAGCCGTTCCAGTTCGAGCACCGTCACGGTGTTGGCGCCCGCGTGCAGGAGCGGGGCCGGGCAGTACAAGGTGAGCTGCGGCCCGGTCTCCCGGTAGCGGCCGAGCAGGAAGCCGTTGACCCAGACGAGGCCGCGGACCGACCCCGGCAGCGACAGGAACGTGTCCGCCGGTGTGCCGACCTGGAACTCCGCGACGGCGAACCCGGCCTGGGCGCCGGCAAGGCCGGCGGCGACCGCGCGGGACAGCTCCCCGGACCCCCACTCCTGCAGCGCGACCGGCATGCTGTCCCAGCCCTGCACGATGCGCCGGTCGACGAGGACGGGACCGAGCAGGCCCTTGTGCCGGCCGATGCCCGGTCCGTAGTTCACCCGGCCGAGGTTCTCCACCAGGACCTCCAGCCGTACGACGTCGCCGGTTCCGCACAGCGGGAGTTCGCAGGACGCGGGATCGGCGACACCGAGCAGGGCGCCGTCGACGAAGACCAGTGCCCGGTCGCGTACGTCGGTGAGGACCAGCCGGTGCTCGCCCGGCGGGACGCGCGGGTGCGCGGTGTGCAGGACCATGCCCGCGTCGAGCCCGAGCTGCTCGAACGAGGCGGGGCGCGGGGCGGTCGTGATCGGGGCGGGCACGGAGCGGAGGCCGGCGAGCAGGTCGGCGCGGTGGACGAGGGGGAGCCGCGCCGGGGGGAGCGTCGGCAGCCGCGCCGGTGAGCGGAGCGGGCCGTGTGCGCCGAGCGCTTCGCGCACGGCGAAGAACTTGGCGGTGAGGCTGCCGTCCTCGGCGATCGGCGCGTCGGAGTCGTAGCTCGTGACGACCGGCTGCAGTCGGCCGTCGACCTCGTTGGCGCCCGCCCAGAGGCCGAAGTTGGTGCCCCCGTGAGCCATGTAGACGCTCACGCTGCCGCCGTCGGCGAGGATGTCGCGGAGGGCGCCGACCGCGCTCTGCACTGAGCGGACGTGGTGCCGCTCGCCCCAGTGGTCGAACCAGCCGTTCCAGAACTCGGCGACCAGGAACGGCTCGTCCGGCCGCCGTGCGGCGAGGAGCCGCCGGGCGGCCTCGGGCCGCGAGCCCAGAGTGACGGCCGTGAGGGTCCCCGGCAGGGTGCCGCCGTCCAGCATGAGTTCGGTGGGCCCGTCGGCGGTGAACAGCAGCTCCCGGATGCCCCGGGTGGTCAGGGCCCGGCGATTCCAGCGCAGATAGGCCTGGTCGTCGCCGAAGCTGCCGAACTCGTTCTCCACCTGCACCGCCACCACCGGCCCGCCCTCGCAGGCCTGCAGTGCGGCGAGGCGCGGGACCAGTTCGTCGAACCAGCCGCCGACGGGGGAGGTGAACGCCGGATCCGAGCTGCGGACCGCGACGTCCCGGCCGGTGAGCCAGCTCGGCAGACCGCCGTTGGACCACTCCGCGCAGATGTACGGGCCGGGCCGGACGACGACGTCGAGCCCCTCCTCGCCCACCGTGCGGATGAAACGCTCGACGTCCCGCCAGCCGTCGAAGCGCGGCGCCTCGTCCTCGCGGGGCTGATGGAAGTTCCACGGCACATACGTGTCGACCGTGTTGAGTCCGAGGTCGGCGAGCCGGCGGATCCGGTCCCGCCACAGGCCGGGGTGGACGCGGAAGTAGTGCAGCGCTCCGGACAGGATGCGATGGGGGACGCCGTGCCGGTACAGGCGGCCCGCGTGCCAGGTGAGCGCGTGTGTCGTGCGCAGCTCAGTCACGGCGAGGAGCCTATGTTATCGATGCCATGCGTAACAAGAACGCTAGGATCTGTGGGAACACAGGATGGGGAGCGTCATGACCGAGGGCACCGTGAGGCCGAGGCAGCCGAGCATGGTCGACGTGGCCCGGACCGCCGGGGTGTCGGCGCAGACCGTCTCGCGTGCCCTGCGCGGCGCGCCCAACGTCGACCCGGAGACCAGAAGGCGCGTGCTCGCCGCCGTGGACCAGGTCGGCTACCGCTTCAACAGCGCGGCGAGGACGCTGTCCTCCGGCCGCAGCCACACCATCGGGCTGGTGCTGCTGGCCTCCGGCGGGTACTACTCCCGCTCGGCCGTGACCGCCGGCGTCGAGGCGGCCGGCGCCGCCGCCGGGTACGCGGTGAACATCGCCGCCATCGCCGCGCTCGACACCGGTCTGATGGAGCGGGCCCTGGCCAAGCTCGCCGACCAGGGCGTCGACGGCTTCGTCATCGCCGTACCGCTCATCTCCGTGACGCAGAAGATCGAGGACATCACCCGCGACATCCCGACCGTCACCCTCGACGGCTCGCGCACGTCAGGCGCCCGGGTGCTCGGGATCGACCAGCAGGAGGCGGGCCGGATCGCCACGCAGCACCTGCTCGACCTGGGGCACCGGCAGGTCTGGCACCTCTCCGGCCCCGACGAGTGGATCGAGGCGCGGCAGCGGCGACAGGGCTGGCAGGAGTGCCTGGCCGCGGCCGGGATCGAGGCGCCGCCGGCCCTGGAGGGCGACTGGTCGCCCGAGTCGGGCTACCGGCAGGGGCAGATCATCGCGATGATCCCGGAGGTGACCGCGGTGTTCGTCGCCGGCGACGAGATGGCCTTCGGGGTGATCCGCGCGCTGCGCGAGCGCGGCCGTTCGGTGCCCGACGACGTGTCCATCGTCAGCGTCGACGACATCGCCCTCGCGGCCTACTGCCATCCGTCGCTGACGACCGTCCGGCAGGACTTCTACCGCTACGGCGCGGCGGCCGTCGCCCTGCTGCTGCACGGCGACGAGGCCGACGTCGACGCGTCCGTCGCCACCGCGTCCCTGTCGGTGCGCGCCTCCACGGCGCCACCGCGTCGACTCTGAGGTCGCGGCGCGCGTCGCCGAAAAGCCTCTCGTGGGCCTCTTGCGCCACCCTGCCATCGGTGCCACCGTAAGGCCTCATGTTATCGGTGCCACCATAACAACGCGGCACGGTGGCCCGGTTTCGCTGCACCCGTTCTACCCGTTCTCACGCTCGCAGCCAGGTGGGCAACAGTCCACGGGAAGGACCCCCCATGAGGAGATCGCTCGTCCTCGCGGGCGCCGCGGTCACGGTGCTCGGACTGCTCGCCGGCTGCTCGTCGGGCGACGGGAGCGGCTCGGACTCCGGCCGGACGACGCTCAAGGTCGCCGCGCTCGAAGGCGGCTACGGCCGGGACATGTACACCCAGGTCATCAAGGCGTACGAGACCGCGCACCCCGACATCGATGTCCAGTTGCAGATCTCGAAGAGCATCGAGGACGAGATCACCCCGAACATGAAGGCGGGCCGGTACCCCGACGTCGTGGTCCTCGGCCAGGGCCGCAAGTCCGCCCTCACCGAGACCCTCATCAAGGACAAGGCCCTCGAGGACCTCACCCCGGTACTGAAGGAGAAGGTCCCCGGTGAGACGAAGACCGTGGGGGACAAGCTCACCGAGGGCATCGTCGGCAACCTCAACACCGACCCCTACGGCACGGACAAGACCTACCTGATGCCGATGTACTACGCCCCGACCGGCCTCTTCTACGACCGGGGCCTGTTCGAGCGGAAGGGCTGGAAGGTCCCGGCCACCTGGGACGAGATGTTCGCCCTCGGGGACACGGCCAGGAAGCAGGGCATACCCCTGTTCACCTACCCGACCGCCGGCTACCTCGACTCCTTCTTCTTCGCCCTCCTCGCGGACATCGGCGGGGAGCAGTTCTACACCGACGTCATGACGTACAAGAAGGACGTCTGGAAGACGGCGAACGCCCGCAAGGCCCTCGACATCACCACCCGGCTGCTGAGCTACGCCGCGCCCACCACCGTCGGATACGCCAACGAGCAGGACTTCACCAAGAACCAGCAGCTGATCCTCGACGACAAGGCGCTGTTCATGCCGAACGGCACCTGGATCGTCGGCGAGATGGCCGCGGCCCCCCGCACGAAGGGCTTCCAGTGGGCCCTGACACCCCTGCCGGCCGTCACCGCGGGCAGCAAGCGCTACATCACGACGTCCGTCGAGTCGGTCTGGGTGCCCAGCGCCGCCCCGCACAAGGACGCGGCAAAGGACTTCATCGCCTACCTGTACTCCGACGAAGCGGCGAAGATCTTCGCCAAGTCGAACGCGATCCAGCCGATCGACGGCATCGCCGGCCGTCTGTCCGGCGAGAACGCCGCGTTCTACAAGGTGTACGAGGATCCGTCGGTCGCCGCGCTCGTCGGAGGGTTCGCGTCCACCGCGCCCGTCGAGGGAGTCGACATCAAGGCCACCCTCTTCGACACCGCCAACAGCGTCCTCAGCGGCGACACCACCGAGGACAAGTGGCGGTCCGCCCTGAACGACGCCAGCGAGAAGCTGCGCCAGGCGGGCGACTGAGGTGCGGACCGGCACGGTGACGCCCCTGCCCACCCCGCCTGACAGCACGACGAAACCCCGGTCCGAACCGGTGCCGCCCACCAGGACCCCCCGGCGCGGCGCCACCGGGTTCGTGCTCGCCTGTCTGCTTCCCGCACTGGTGCTCTTCGTCGTCTTCATGGTGATCCCGACGGTGAACGTGTTCCGGATGTCCCTCTACACCTGGAGCGGGTTCTCCCCGGACATGCGGTTCGTGGGCCTCGACAACTTCCGCCGCCTCCTCGACGACGACCAGTTCGTGCGGGCCTTCCAGAACACGGTCGCGCTCCTCGTCGTCGTGACCGTCGTGACGATGGGCACGGGCCTGTTCCTCGCCGCGGTCATGACCCGGCAACGGCTGCGCGGACAGAGCCTGTACCGCTTCGTCCTCTACATCCCCAACGTGCTCTCGGTGGTCGTCATCGCGGCGATCTTCTCCGCCGTGTACGACCAGAAGAACGGACTGCTCAACAGCACGCTGCGGCTGCTCTCGCTCGACAGCTGGCAGCAGATCTGGCTGGGCGACCAGAAGATCGTGCTCTACTCCGTCGCCATCGCGATGGTCTGGCAGTCGCTGGGCTACTACATGGTCCTCTACATGGCGGGCATGGCGAGCATCCCGGAGGAGCTCTACGAGGCGAGCGCCCTCGACGGAGCGTCCGCCGTCCGCCAGTTCTTCGCCCTCACCCTGCCGCTCATCTGGCAGAGCCTGCGCACCACGCTGACCTTCTTCATCATGAGCTCCGTCAACCTCAGCTTCGTCCTCGTCCGCGCGATGACCGGCGGCGGACCCGACGGCTCCTCCGACGTCCTGCTCAACTACATGTACAAGCAGGCGTACACGAACTCCTCGTACGGCTACGGCATGGCCATCGGTGTCGTCGTCTTCGCGTTCTCGTTCCTCGTGTCGCTCCTGGTGAGCCGGGCGACGCGGCGCGAGCCCCTCCAGTTCTGAGGACAGGACAGACACCCACCATGACCACGATCGGCTCCTCGTCCCGCCCCCGCGCGAACCGGCCGCGGACCGTCGGCCGGACGCTCACCCACGCCCTGGTCACCGCCCTCGCGCTCGCCATCGCCGTACCGGTCGCCTGGGTGCTGCTCGCCTCGCTCAAAGAGAAGGGCGAGTTCTTCGGCAGCCCCTGGACGCTGCCGAAGAGCCTGCACGTCCAGAACTACACCGACGCGTTCGTCACCGCGCACATGGGCCGCTACTTCCTGACCTCGGTGCTCGTCACCCTGCTCGGGCTGGTGCTCGTCCTGGCGGTCTCCGTACCCGCGGCCTACGTCGTCGCCCGGTATGAGTTCCGCGGCCGCCGCATCGTCGAACTCGCTCTCCTGGGCGGCCTGTTCGTCAACGTCAACTACATCGTCGTACCGATCTTCCTCATGCTCGTCGACTGGGACCGCGCCCTCGTCGACGTCTTCCCCGGCGGCTTCTTCATCGACAACCCGGCGGTCCTGTCGCTCGTCTACGCGGCGACGTCGATCCCGTTCAGCATCTACCTGCTCACCGCGTACTTCCGGTCGATCCCCGTCGAGTACGAGGAGGCCGCCGCGCTGGACGGGGCGTCCCGCTTCCGGATCATGACCCGGATCATGCTCCCGATGGCGCGCCCGGCGGTCACCACCGTCATCCTGTTCAACTTCCTCGCCTACTGGAACGACTTCATCATCTCCCTCACCCTGCTCCCCGGCGAGGGCAAGACACTGCAGGTCGGCCTGCTCAACCTGTTCACCGCGCAGAAGGCGGCGGCCGACTACGGCCGTCTCTACGCCGGCATGGTCATCGTCATCGTGCCCGTCCTCGTCGTCTACGCGCTCATCCAGCGCCGGCTCGTCGAGGGCATCGCATCCGGCGGAGTGAAGGGCTGACCGTCTCCGGAAGGGAACCGACATGAAGGATCCGACGCGTACGGCGCTGCTGATCACCGCCCGTGCGCTCGTCACGGCAGGCTGCCTCACGCTCGTCGTCACCGCCCGCACGACGGTCGGGTGGGGGCGCCTCCTGGTCATGCTGGCCGCGCTGGCCGGGCTGCTGGTCCTGCTCGCCATGTACAACAGGCGGTTCCGGTGACCGCCCCCGCGACCTCCCAACGGGCCCGGACACTGGCGGCGGTCCGCCCGAGCGAGCGCCAACTCGCCTGGCAGGCCATGGAGTTCTACGGCTTCCTCCACTTCGGCATGAACACCATGACGGACCGCGAGTGGGGTGCGGGCCACGACGACCCTGCCTTGTTCGACCCGGCCGGACTCGACGCCGACCAGTGGGTCGCGGCCCTCAAGAGCGCCGGGATGACCGGCGTGATCCTCACCTGCAAGCACCACGACGGGTTCTGCCTCTGGCCGAGCGACGTCACCGCCTACTCGGTCGCCTCGTCGCCGTGGCGGGGCGGCCGGGGCGACGTCGTCGCGGAGGTCGCCGACGCGGCCCGCCGACACGGCCTGCGGTTCGGGATCTACCTCTCCCCATGGGACCGCACCGAGGCGTCCTACGGCGCCGGGACCGCGTACGACGACTTCTACGTCGCCCAGCTCACCGAACTGCTCACCCGGTACGGGCCGGTGTTCTCCGTATGGCTGGACGGCGCCAACGGCGAGGGTCCGAACGGCAGGCGCCAGCTCTACGACTGGGACCGGTACTACGCGGTCGTACGACAACTCCAGCCCGACGCGGTCATCAGCGTGTGCGGGCCCGACGTCCGCTGGTGCGGGAACGAGGCCGGCGACACCCGGCCCGACGAGTGGAGCGTAGTCCCGCGCGCCCTGCAGGACGCCGAGCGGACCGCTGACCGCTCCCAGCAGGCGGACGACGGCCTCTTCGCCCCGCGCGTGCGCAGCGACGACCGCGACCTCGGCAGCCGCGCCGCACTGGCCGGGCACGAGGACGACCTGGTCTGGTACCCGGCCGAGGTCAACACCTCGATCCGCCCCGGCTGGTTCCACCACCCCGCCGAGGACGCCGAAGTCCGGTCGGCAGACGAGCTGTTCGCCGTCTATCTGCGTTCCGTGGGCGGCAACTCCTGCTTCCTGCTCAACGTTCCGCCGGATCGGCACGGATGCGTGCGCGCCACCGACGTGGCCGTCCTCAAGCAACTCGGGCGGCGCATCGACGACTTCCGGGCACGTCGCATCGAGGCGACCGTGACCGTCTCGTCCGGCGCCCCGGGCGATGTCGCGACCGCATGGCCCGCCACCGGGCGCCGTACGCCGTGGCGGCCGGACGAGGCGGATCCCCTGCCCGGTGTCACCCTGGCGTTCGCGGGGCCCCGGCGGGTCGAGGCGGTCGTCGTGGGCGAGGACATCGCCGAGGGGCAGCGCATCGAGCACGTCGTCGTCCGGGGCTGCCGCGGCGGCCGGTGGACGACGCTCGCCGAAGCCGACGCGGTGGGCCACCAGCGCATCCTGACGTTCGCGCCGACCGAGGTCGACGCCGTACGGATCGAGACGCCGCAGACGCGGGACACCCCCGTCCTCGCCCGGGCAGCCGCGATCGGGGCGGCGTCATGAGGCCCGGGGCGCCCAGGTCGCGCAGGCCGTCGCGCCGTGCCCTGGCCCTGCTCACCGGCGTGTGCGTCACGGTCGCGGCGCTGGTGATCACGGGGATGACGCTGCTCGGCGACCGCTCCGCCGACGCGGTCGCCTCAGTCGACGGGCATCCCGTCACCCGTGCGGAACTGCTGTTCCACATGCGGCGGTTGGCGCCGACCGTGCAGAACGCACTGCGCAACGAGTACCACCTGACGGGCGCGTTCGACTGGAACACGAAGACGGGCGACAAGACCGCGCTGCAGCGGCTGAAGACCAGCGCGCTCGACGAGATCCGGCGGGACAAGACCACGCTGATCGTGGCGAAGGAGCAGGGACTCGTCGACTCGGTGGACCACGACGACCTCGTCGCCGAACTGGCCGCCGAGAACCAGGACCGGGCCGACGCCCTGGCCGCCGGCCGCACTGTCTACGGCATCCAGCGGTTCTCCCTGGGCGAGTACTACACGCACCGGCTCACCGAGATCACCACCGGCCTGCAGAAGCGGCTCAGCACCGGCGGCGCAGCGCCCCTCCACGTCACCGACGCCGAGATCCGCACGGCGTTCGACGCCGACCGGGAGGCCTGGAGCGCCAACGCGACGACGTACACGTACGCGCGACTCGTCGTACCGGCGCCCGCCGACGCCGCCGGTCTTCAGCGCAGGGTGAGCGCCGCCGGGAGCCTCGCGGCCGTCGCCGCCCGGGAACCCGGCGCCGAGCTCACCGCCGGCGCCTACGACGGCGGCGGCTCCACCGGACTGAACGCCCACGACCAGGACCTTGTCACCGTGCTCGGCAGTCTCGCGCCGGGCCGGATCTCCGCCCCCGTCAAGAGCGCCGGCCAGATCACCTACTACCAGCTCCAGCGCAGGACCGTCGACGAGGAGAAGGCGTTCGCCGCGTACTCCCAGCGGATCCGGCGCTCGCTCGTCGAGGAGAAGTTCGACCAGTTCCTCCAACGCCGGGTCGACCACAGCCACATCGATGTCGACACCTCGGCGGTGGACGCCGTCAACGCAGAGGATGTGCAGAGTTGAGACCCGTCGACACCGGACCACTCCCGCCACGGACGCTGTACGCGGCCTTCGTCGCCCTGCTCGCCGCGCTGCTCGTAGGCTCGCTCGTGCCCGCCGCCCACGCCACCACGGTCCCGCACCCCGCCGCCCGCCCCGCCGTCAAGGCCTCCTGGCCGGGCAACCTGCCGAACACCACGGGCGGCAGGGACTACTTCATCGACGCCACCCTCGGCCGCGACACCGCCGCCGGCACCTCCCCGACGACCGCCTGGCGCACCCTGGCCAAGGCGACCGCGACGACCTTCGCGCCCGGCGACCGCATTCTGCTCAAGGCCGGCGAGCAGTGGCAGGACCAGCAACTGTGGCCGAAGGGCTCGGGCAGCTCGGGCCGGCCCATCACCATCTCGGCCTACGGCGACCCGAACGCGGGCCGGCCCTACATCGCGACGAACGGCCATGTGCCGAGCCCGTTCAACGCGGACGGCACGAAGAACCCCGCCACCGTCGGGCTGACCGGCGCCATCGTGCTGCGCAACCAGCAGTACTGGGAGATCGACAACGTCGAGCTGTCCAACGACGACGATTTCGCCACCGACATCACCTCGGGGTCGTACGTCCGCGACGGAATCATGGTGTCGATCAACGCCGACCTCCTGCCGAGCGGCGCGGACAGCGTCATGGACCACTTCCGCGTCTCGGACGTGTTCGTCCACAACCTCGACGGCCCGAGCCACTGGCAGAAGATCCACTACGGCGCCGTCGACTTCCAGGTCTTCGGCCGCAAGAGCTACCAGAGCTACGGCACCGGCGGCTACTACTTCAAGGACGTCCGGATCGAGGACAACACCTTCGAGAACGTCGAACTGCACGCCGTCCAGTTCGCTTTCAACTGGTTCGCAGCCGACGGCGCGAACGCCGGCCAGTACGACGAGAACGGGAAGTGGCACGAGGGCTGGGAGCAGCTGTGGGTGCGCACCCGCGACCTGTACAGCCGCGATGTCTACATCGGCCACAACTACGCCGAGAACATCGGCCAGGGCGCGATCCAGCTCGCCGACACCAAGAACATGACCGTCGAGTACAACGAGGTCAACGGATTCCTCAAACGCTACGACGCCGTGTCCTGCGGGCTCTACCTGTGGGCCGGCGCCGACTCGGTGATGCAGTACAACGAGGTCTACGGCGGCCCGGACAACGAGTACGACGGCACCCCGTGGGACCTCGAGTACACCAACTTCAACGTCACGTACCAGTTCAACTACTCGCACGACAACGCGGCGGGCTGGATGGCCTACATGGGCAACAGCTCGAACTCGGTGGCCCGTTACAACCTGAGCGTCGACGACAACGGCGTGCTCGTGAAGAACATGCTGTCGACGAACTACTCACCGACGTACTTCACGAACAACACCTTCGTCTACGACGGCGCGGACCTCGACTACGTCCACGACGAGACGTTCCTGAGCCGCGTCTACTTCCTGAACAACATCTTCTACAACACCTCGACGACGACATCGACGCCCTGGTACCGCCGCACCGGCGCGCTACGGCAGGCCGTGTTCTCCAACAACGACTACTACGAGGCGGGCGGCGCCCACTCCGGCCAGGAACCGGCCGACCCGAAGGGGTCGCGGGCCGACCCGCGCTTCGTCGGTGACCCCGCCGACCACGTCACCGGCGCCGGCGTGAACCGGATCCGGGACGCGGCGGCCCACTTCGCGCTGCGCGACGACTCGCCACTCGTCGACGCCGGCCGCTACAACCCGCACCTGGGCGCCGAGGACTTCCTCGGCACCCCCCTCTACTACGGCGACGCACCGGACATGGGCATCGCCGAGACCCGCATCGGCCCCCGGGTCGTCGACCCGGTCGACGACGACCCCGTCGAGGAGGAGACGGACGACCGGATCGACCTGGCGCGCGGAAAACCGGTCACGGCCAGCTCGACCCACCCCGGGGCGAACGGGACGCTCACCGCCGACAAGCTGACCGACGGCGACCTCACCACACGCTGGGCCGCGGCCGACGACGCGGCCTACCCCGTCACGCTCGACATCGACTTCGGCGCCGACACCGCCTTCGACGAGGTGTACCTGGACGAGTACACCGACTCGGGCACCAACCCCCGGGTGCAGTCGTTCGCCCTGCAGCGCTGGGACCCGGGGACCGGCCGATGGGTGACCTTCGCGACCCGCGACACCGGCATCGGGCACGACCTCACCGTGACCGGCTTCGGCAGCGTCACCGCGTCCCGGCTGCGGGTGGCGCTCACCGGGAAGATCGCGACGGAGCAGTACACGCCGACCCTCACCGAGATCGCCGTCTACCACGGCTGACGCACGACCCCGCCTGACGCACGGCCCCCGGCGGGTGGACGCCACCGCGCCCACCCGCCCCCGTACGGACTACTCGCCCTTCGGCGCCGCCTGCTGCACCACCTCGAAGGACCACAGCGTGGCGGCGGAAGCGGCGGGCTTGGGCCGGTCCCCCTCCGCGCCGCCCCGGTGCGCCCCCTCCATCGGGCCTTCCCGCCACGCCTGGAACGACTCCTCGTCACGCCACCGCGTGTAGACGAGGTAGGTGTCGGTGCCCTCGACCGGGCGGAGAAGCTCGAACCACTCGAAGCCGTCGGAGTTCTCGACGGCGCCGGCACGGGCGGCGAACCGCTTCTCAAGGGTCTCCCGCTGCTCAGCCGGGACGGTCAGTACGTTGATCTTGACTACGCTCATGCCCCCATCCTGCCCGCCACCGCCTCCGGGCCGCGCACCAGGGGACCGGGGACGTCTTATGGGTCACCAGGAACTGCGCGGTGGGTCACCACAGCAGATGCTTGAGGCGGGCGAGAGCCAAGGTGAGGCCGGGCTCAGGAGGTCAGCATGAAACGTCTCGACGGACGGGTGGCCGTCGTCACCGGCGGAGCCCGCGGCATCGGCGCCGCCGTGGCACGCCTGCTCGCGGCGGAGGGCGCCGCCGTGGTCGTCGCCGACGTCCTCGAAGCCGAGGGCCGCAGCCTGGTCGCACAGCTCGGCGGACGGTCCCGCTTCCAGCCCCTGGACGTCAGCAGCGAGGACGGCTGGCAGCGGGCGGCAGCCGAGACCGAGCGGGAGCTGGGACCGGTCTCCGTGCTCGTGAACAACGCGGGGATCATGGAGTGGGGCACGATGGAGGAACAGTCCCTCGCGTCGTTCCGGCGCGTCGTCGACGTCAACCTCCAGGGCGCCTGGCTGGGCATGCGCGCCTTGGCGCCCTCGCTGCGCCGCGCGGGCGGCGGAGTGATCGTGAACATGTCCTCCCTCGCCGGGCTGATCGCCTACGCCGGCATCGGAGCGTATGCGGCCGCCAAGTGGGGGCTGCGCGGGCTGACGAAGACCGCCGCGCTGGAACTGGCCCCCGACGGGGTGCGCGTCTGCTCCGTTCACCCCGGCGCCATCCGCACGGCAATGACCGCCGGCTTCGACGACTCGTACACCGCCGGCCAGCCCCTGCCCCGGTTCGGCGAGCCCGAGGAAGTCGCCCGCATGGTGCTCTTCGTCGTCACCGACGCCACCTACTCGACGGGGGTCGAGTTCGTCCTGGACGGCGGCGTCCTCGCCGGACCGCCCGCTGTCCTGAACCCTGCCGAACAGGGCCCGGAGTGACCGGTCGGACGCTCCGACGGGCGCGCGGTGCGGTGGTCGCCGTCGTCCTCGCCGCAGCCGTTTGCGCGTGCGGCACGGTGTCGGAGCGGCGCGACGCGGTCGGGGACGTCACGGCGTCCTTCGAGAAGGCACTCGACGAGGGCGCCTACGACCGGGTGTGCGCCGCCCTGGCGCCCGGCACCGTCGAGGAGCTCGCACAGTCGGCCGACGGCTCCTGCGCGAAGGCCCTGAGCGAGGAGCCGCCGCCTCCGGGCGGCGCCCTGCGGCTCGCCGACGTCTACGGAAACCAGGCGCGGGCGGTGCTCGCCGAGGACACCCTGTTCCTGTCCCGCTTCGACGACGGGTGGAAGGTCGTGGCCGCCGGATGCGTACAGATGCGGAAACAGCCGTACCAGTGCCGGATCAAGGGCGGGTGACACCGTGCGCGTGATGTTCACCGCCATCCTGCTGATCATCGGCGTCGGCCTCGCCTACCTCGCCGCGCTGGGACTGATGCAGCGATGACGCGCAGCTCCGTGCGGCCCGAGGCCTCGGGCCGCGGACGCCTGCGGGGATTCGTGCGGGACAACGGGCTCGGACTGTTCTTCACCGTCACGTTCCTGCTCGCCCTCGCCGGGCAGGCGATCGCCGGACACGCCGACTTCAACGACCAGCTGGCCGTGGACCGGCTCCAGCAGGTCGGCTTCGCCGAGTACCTGACGACGTCCGACTTCGCGGTCGACGTGGCGGAGAACTGGCAGTCGGAGTACCTGCAGTTCTTCCTCTACGTCGGCGCGACGGTCTGGCTGCTGCAGCGCGGCTCCCCCGAGTCGAAGAAGCTGGACAAGGCCGGCGCCGAGTCCGACAAGGAACAACGGGTCGGCGAGCACGCCGACGAGAACTCACCGAAGTGGGCCGCGGCCCCGGGGTGGCGTCGCGCCGTGTACGCGCACTCGCTGCTGCTGGTCATGGGGACGATCTTCGTACTGTCCTGGCTGGTGCAGTCGATCACCGGTGTGGCCGCGTTCAACGAGCAGCGGTTGCGGCAGCTGCAGGCCCCCATGAGCTGGTCGCAGTACCTGGGCTCGGCGGACTTCTGGAACCGCACGCTGCAGAACTGGCAGTCCGAACTGCTGGCCGTCGCCTCGATGGCGGTGCTGTCGATCTACCTGCGGCAGCGGGGCTCACCGGAGTCGAAGCCGGTCGGAGCCGCCCATGACGCCACCGGCGTGGAGGGCTGACCCCCGCGGACCGTGCCGTGTCGACCCCTCGATGCGGGGCACTCGGGCCTGGCGGGACCCGTTTTGGGGCCGTCGCGCTGAGGCTGGAGGCGAAGGACATGGGTCATGGTGGAAACGTCATCGACGAGCTGGTGACCGATCACCGCGAGGTCGAGGAGCTGTTCGGACGGATCGAGGCGCTGCCCTCCGGCGCCAAGAACCGCAAGCTCTACGCGGACCAGGCCACGATGGAGCTGGTCCGGCACTCGGTGGCCGAGGAGGAGTACCTCTACCCGGCCGTACGCGAGCACCTGCCCGGCGGCGCGGCCCTGGCCGACAAGGAGCTCGCGGACCATGCCCGGGCCGAGCAGCTCATGAAGGACCTGGAAGCCCGCGAGCCGGACGATCCCGAGTTCGACCGGCTCATCGGGATGCTGATGCGCGAGATCCGTGAGCACCTGGTCGACGAGGAGCAGAACCTGTTCCCCAGGCTGCTCACGACGTGCCCGGCGGACGCCCTCGACGATCTCGGCGACAAGGTCCGCAGGGCGAAGAAGACCGCCCCGACGCGTCCCCACCCCGCTGCCCCCGACAAGCCCCCGGCCAATAAGCTGCTGTCCCCGGGCGCGGGCCTGGTCGACCGACTCCGCGACACCCTGACAGGCCGAGGCAAACACGCCTGACCCTGCCCCGGCAGGGTTCCCGGCGAGGTCGCCGGGGCTTCAGGCGATGAGGGCCTGGCCTCGGCCGAGGCGGTCGAGGAGCTGGGGGTGGTGGAGGGCGGCCACGGGCGCGACGAGGTCGGGGTGACGCAGAAGAGCCGCGGCCTGGCGGTCGCGGTCGTCGGGGGCGACCAGGCGACGGAAGTCCGGCGGCGCGCCCAGGGTGTGATGGCCTCCGGCGAGACCGGCCACCGCTCCCGCGGCGAGTCCGGCGTCGGTGAGCAGACAGGCCGCCCAGCTGGCCACGACCTCGTCCACCCAGCTGCGCCAGGCCGAGTCGTCCGCGTCCACGTCTGCGTCCGCCGGGCCGCTGGTCCAGTCCAGCCGGGCTGAGCCGCCGGGGCCAACCAGGCCGACCAGCGCGGCGTCGGCAGCGGTCGGATAGCGCAGCCAGGCCGCGACGGTCACCGCCTGGCGGGCCTGTGCCTCGCACAGGGCGTGGGCGAGCGCGCCGCCACTCGCCGGATAGGCCCGGGTCAGCCATTCGGTGGTGGCGGCGATGAGCGGGGAGAGGTCTGCGAGCACGGGGCCGTCCGGGGTGTTCGGCGAAGCAACCAGGTGACGAAGCACCGAGGTGCGAGTCAACGGGCTTGGGGGTCTGTCCGAACCGTAGCCTGCGGCTCGCCCGCAAGGACACGGTCCGGGTCTCACTGCCGACGTGGTCTCAGCCACAGTTCCCGGCGACAGGCGGGGGTGAAGGGCCGCGCCGAAGCGCCGGTGGTGATACTGGCGCGGTGCCCTCGACCCCACAGCCACCGGAACTGGCCACCCCGCATACCATAACGCCTGACCCGCCGGACGCGATAGCGCGCCCGCTGCTCACCCAGTCCTGGCTCGATCTCGCCTTCCTCCACTGGGCGGCCGACCCGGCCGACGTGGCAGGTCTGCTGCCGCCCGGAACGGTCCCGGACACCCTGGACGGCGTCACGTACGTCGGTCTGGTCGCGTTCCGGATGCATCGCGTCGGCTGGTTCCGTCTGCCGGGCGTCCCCTACCTGGGGTCCTTCCCCGAGACGAACGTCCGTCTGTACTCGGTGGACGCACACGGGCGGCGCGGCGTGGTCTTCCGCTCGCTGGACGCCTCCCGCCTCTTGCCGGTGGCCGTGGCGCGGATCGGCTTCCGGTTGCCCTACGTGTGGTCCCGCATGGCGATCGACGCCGACGGCGACGACGTCACGTACACCAGTCGCCGCCGCTGGCCCGGCCCCCGCGGCGCCCGCAGCCGGCTCGTCGTGCGGGTGGGCGAGCGGATCGGGGAGCCCACCGCGCTGGAGCACTTCCTGACCGCACGCTGGGGCATGCACAGCACCTTCTTCGGCCGGCCCATGTACCTGCCCAACGCCCATCCGCGCTGGCCGCTGCACCGGGCGGAACTCGTGGAGTGCCAGCAGGACCTGGTGGCCGCGGCCGGTCTGCCCGAGCCGGTGGGGGAGCCGGTGAGCGTCCTCTTCTCGCCGGGCGTCCCGGCCCGTTTCGACCGCCCCGCCCGTCCGACCCGCCCGGCCGGCATTCCGACCCCCTGACCGCTGCGCTCACGGCCGGACGGATCAGCCGAACGTCACCGACTCGCCGCCGTTGCCGCCGAGCGCGCCTCGACGTGCCGAACGGCGTCGACGAACGGCGCGCCGGTCATCGTGCCGGACCGGAGCACAGCGGGCCGGGCTCCAGCGCGCTGCCG
Source organism: Streptomyces sp. NPDC051677 (assembly GCF_044453465.1). Taxonomy (NCBI): domain Bacteria; kingdom Bacillati; phylum Actinomycetota; class Actinomycetes; order Kitasatosporales; family Streptomycetaceae; genus Streptomyces; species Streptomyces sp. NPDC051677. The sequence continues at coordinate 114,516 of NZ_JBITCT010000031.1, read as the reverse complement.
GAACCCGGCGAGGGTGTCGGCCGGCCAGGCGACCGCGACGGCCGGATGACCCCGTGCCTCCTCGGCGGCCGGCCCGGCTCCTGCGGGGCGGCACCCACCACGAACACCGGCGGCCGTTCCCATGAGGTCGGCTACTGGTCGGGGGCGGCCAGGGCCGGGCCCGGGTTCGGGTCGGGGTTGAACAGCGGATGGTAGCTCTCGGGCGGCGCGAGATAGGCGGCGGCCGGCAGCCCGCCGGTGTCGATCACGATCTGGTCCACGGCGATCGCCGGGTCGACCATGAACACCCGCAGGACATGCTCGCCGGGTTCGCCGACGGTCACGGTCGTGGTGAGCTTCTCGACGCCCTCCTCCACGTTGCGCGCCCAGGCGTCACCGCGGTTGCCGGTGGCGACGGCCTGCCCCGACAGGACGACGGGCGGCTGGTCGTCGAGGGCGAGCGCCAGCCGTCGCGCGCCGCGCTCGTCGAGCGAGGGCAGCCGGAAGACGGTGACGGGGAAGGAGCCGGTGCTGCTGAAGCGCACCCGATACCTCAACTCCGGTGCCCGGGCAGCGAGATCGGAGGTGATCGGCGCCGCCGTCGACGGCGCCGCCTCCACAGCGGCGGCGCGCCGGCCGAGCCCGCGCACCGTCCGCCAGCGGGCCCCGCCGCGGGCCACCCGGCGTTCGGTGTGCACGGCGTCGATCGAGACGTACCCGCCCGCCTCGACGAACCCGCGCGCCCGCACGCGTGCCCGCTCCCCGTCGTTGACCACCTTCAGGGGCACCTCGAAACGCTGCCCGCCACTCGTCACGGTCACCGTGGCGTCGTGCGCGCCCTCGGGGGTCCGCGCCCAGTCCACCTCGACCCACACCCGGATCTGTTCGGTCAGCGAGCCGCCCGACGCACTCAGCCGAACCCAGGGCCGGTCGGCCTCCGCGGCCCAGGCGACCGCGAGGAACCCGGTGTTGAACACGTCGACGAAACGCCGGTCCCGGGTGGCGGAGGAGAAGGACAACGGCCGCTGCGCGCCGGTCTCGTTCCCCTCGGCGGCGACCCCCAGCCCCGAGGTCTCCTGCCGGGCGACCCTCGTGACCGCCGGCCGGCCCGGCGCCTTCGGGATCTGCGAGGGGTACGGATTGATGTAGCCGTCCCATTTCCCGCCCGCCACCTCGGTGTTGTACCGCTTGGTGAGCGCCGCCTCCTGGGCGTGCGCGGCTTCGGCGAGGTCCGCGAAACGGTTGCTCCCGGCGCCGCGGCCCTGCCGTACCGCGAGGGCGTTTCGGTCCGCCCAGTAGTACTTGAGGTTCATCAAGTACGCGCCGTGCACCGGGTATTGGAGGAGTTCGTAGAAGGCGTCCCGGCAAGCCGCCGGGAGTTCGGCCCCCAGCGCCACGGTCCGCTCCAGCAGCCGGTCGTAGGCGGCCATGCGGCGTCCCGCCTCGTCCCCGTGGTGGACCACGGAGAAGATGTTCCGGTCGATGAACTCCGGGCGTCGTTCGGCCGCGAGACGGTAGTACTCGGTGCGCAGCGCAGCGATCTCCCGGGCGTGTCGGAGGCCGAACTGGCGGCCGTACCACTCTGCGAGAAAGCCCTCGACGTCGTCGGCGTCCCACCGGTCCACGTCCCAGGCCATGTCCATGGAGAAGGACAGACCCGTCTCGATCGACTTGAGGTCTCCGACGTTGAAGATCCACATCCGGTCGACCCGGTGCTCGTACACCCGGCGCAACTCCTGCCAGACCTTGGCGAGTTGCGTGGTGTCCAGCCACAGATAGCTGCGCGGACGGCCCCAGTAGGAGAGGTGGTAGTAGATCCCGTTGCCGCCCGAGCGGGCCCGCTCCGCCTCGGTGGGCAGCTGGCGCATGTTGCCGTGGTTGTCGTCCGGCCAGATCAGCGTGACGTCGTCAGGGACCTGGACGCCCGCGTTGTACAGGTCCAGGACCTCCTTGTACGGAATGAAGATCTGCGGCTCGGCCGCCGCCCCGACCTCCTCGGCCAGGATCCGGCGCTGGTCGGCGATGATGTCGTTCATCACCACGACCTTCTCCGGGATCGTGGTCGCGTTCTTCGTCTCCAGCGCGGAGTCGTGCAGCCCGCGCATGCCGATCGTCCAACTGCTCTCGTACGCCGCGTTCTCCCGGGCCCGGGCTCTCCAGTAGTCGGAGATGACGCCCGGGTTCACCGTGTAGTCGTACACCGGAAGACTCCCGTCGGCGCCCCGGTGCTCCTGCGCCCACGGGTCCCACTCGTGGACGCCGTTGCGCAGCAGGGCCTCCGGGTGGCTGGAGCCGACGACGATGCCGTAGCGGTCGGCGAGTTCGGGGTTCTCCCGGTACTTGTTGAAGAAGTCGGAGTACGGATGCATGGCCGGCCACAGGTAGTTGGCCTTGAGCCGGAGCAGCAGCTCGAAGAAGCGCTGGTAGGTCTGCGGGCCGATGTTCTTGTCCGGCTCCTGGGTGCGGTGCGACCAAGTGGTCAGGTTCTGCTCGTCGTTGAGGAAGACGCCCCGGTAACGGACGGACGGCTCACACCGTACGAAGGGGCCCGCGGGCACCGTGACGGCGTCGCGCCGTTCCACGGGCACGTCGGCCCACCAGTACCAGGGCGACACGCCGATGCGTTCCGAGGTGTCGTAGATCCCGTACACCGTGCCGCGCCGGTCGCTGCCCGCGATCACCAGCGCGCGGTCCACCCCGGGGGCCGGACGCTCCACCACCTGGGTCACGGACGCCTCCCAACGCCCCTTGACCCGCCCGACGTCCAGCCGCCCCTGCGCGACGAGCCGGTCGATGACCGGGCTCGCGCCGAGCGTGCCCACCAGGACCAGCGCCGTGGACCGTTCCGGCGGGGTGCGCCGCAACGCCGGCCGCACCCCGCCGACCCGCTCCACGTCGGCCTGGAGGTCCCCGGCCGCGCGGACCACGGCCGGATCGTCGGCCGCGTCCACGAACACGTCGACCGCGGCGCCGTCACGCACCAGGTCGAAGTCCCGACGGGCGCCGGACACGGCGTGGGCGTCGGCCGGAAGCACCGCGGGCAGCAGCGGGGCCAGCCCGGCGGCCGTCAGGCCCCGCAGAAACGCCTTCCGGGTCCATGAGGGCGAGGGATCCTGTGGTGCGGAGTGCGGCATCGACGCTCCCGACTAGGTGCTGGCATGACCATGCTAGAAAGCGCTTTCTCGCGCACCTTAGGTCAGCGTCGACCGTGGCGTCCATAACCGTGCACCGCCTGCTCCGGCCCTACCGGCACAGCGCGTCGATGTCCTCCGCGAACGACGGGAACTCGCTCTGCGCCTCGGCGATGACGGCCCGGGCGGGCCGGCGCGGGGTGGTGGCGTGACGCGCGGCCAGCTCGGCGAGTCCCGGCTGGGGGCGTGCGTCGCGGTCCGGGTTCTCCACCGCCTCCATCGGGCCGAAGCCGTCGGCCAGCAGCCACAGGAAGTCGGACAGGTTGGCCGCCACCACCCCGACCTCGCCCTCGGAGCCCATGAACACCACCGGCTGCTCGGCCAGGGGTCTGTCCGGTCGCACACACCACAGGGCGGCGAGCCCACCGGTGCCGTCCTGCCCGAAGACGCGGAAGGCGTCCCCTTCGAGGTCGTGGTTGCCGGTCCAGTGGCGGATCCAGTCGGTGGTCTCCTCGGCTGAGTCGAAGGCGTCGTACGGCTCGAAGTCGAAGCCCTCGCCGTCCTCGTAGGGGAACTCCGCCGCGGCCACCTCGGCGAGAGCGGGCGGGAAACGGCGGTCATCGGTGATCGTCTCGGTCATGAGCGCAGGCTAATCGGGCCCACTGACATCGCCGGGCGGGGTTGTTATGACCGCCGTCATGACGGAAGCTGCCTCTCGGAACGTCACACCACCACTGACGTCACACCACCACTACTGGCACCGCCACCAACAGGCCGGAGGACTTCGGAGTGAGTGACATCGACGCACGGGCGATGTGGGAGCGGTTCGAGCCGGTCCACCAGCTGATCTACTTCGCCCCCGAAGTGCGCGCAGCCGCCGACGGCCTCGGGATGCGCGGCTACTGGATGGGGTACTTCGCCCTGCGCGCGGCCCCCCTCGGACCCGTTCCCGCCTCCGTCGTCACCAGCTGCTGCTACGTCTTCCACCCCGACCGGGTGGCGCGTGCGCTGCCGGACGCCTGGGCTTTCGCGGCGCCCGCAGACGTGCTGGCAGCCCGCGAACAGGCTGTGGACGCCGCGATGACCAGCCTCTACGGCCCGGATGTCCTCGGCTCCGCCGAGCTGGCCGAAGCCGCGGACCTCGCCTGGGAGGCGGCGCGGGCCGCGGACACGGCCGGCCGCGTGCTCGGCGCCGCCAACCAGGCGCTCCCGCGTCCCGCGCAGGCCCACGTCAGGCTCTGGCAGGCGGTGACCACCCTGCGCGAACACCGCGGCGACGGCCATGTCGCCGTGCTCGTCGGCCGCCGTGTCGGCCCCGTCGCGGCCATGGTGCTGAAGTGCGCGGCGGGGGAGTCGGACGCGGAGTTCCAACGGCAGACCCGCAAGTGGGACATCGAGTCCTGGCGGTCGGCCCGGACGGAGCTGACCGAGCGCGGATGGCTCGACGAGGACGGGCGCCTCACCGGGACGGGAGCGGCCGCCCACGAGGAGGTGGAGGCGGAAACAGACGCCGCCGCGACCGCGCCGTGGACGGCCCTGGGCGCCGACGCCACCGCCCGCCTCGCCCACCTGCTCGAACCGCTCGCCCGGACCGTCCTGGACTCCGGGATCCTCCCGGGCGGCAACCCGGTCGGGCTCACGGGCGGGGCGTGGGGGACCCCGGGGTGACCGCGTAGCCGTCGTCCTGAGGGCCAAGTAGGCTGCCCGACATGCGGATCTCCGTTTCCTCGGACATGGACGAACCAGTGGCGCGCGCCCTCGTCGCGGAGCTGCGCGGCCGTGGGCACGACGTGGTGCCGCACGGCGCGCTGCGCCCCGGCGACGATCCACGATGGGCGGTGTGCTCGGAGGCGGCCGCGCGGGACGTGGCCGACGGGACCTCGGAGCAGGCCGTGGTGTGCTGCTGGACCGGCACCGGCGCGTCGATCGCCGCGAACAAGGTGTCCGGCGTCCGGGCCGCCCTGTGCGCCGACGCCTACACCGCCGACGGCGCCCGCCGCTGGAACGACGCGAACGTCCTGGCCCTCAGCCTGCGTCTGACCTCCGAGCCGCTGCTGAAGGAGATCCTGGACGCCTGGTTCGCCGCCGAGGCGAGCGGGGACGCCGAGGACCGGCAGAACGTGGCCCACATCGACGGGCTCGACGGGCCTGACGCTGGGAACTCGGGGTCGCGGGCGTAGCGCGCGCCCCCTTACGGACGGCTCCGTTCCGCCGTACGGGTCGCTCGGTCCAGTCGGGTACCCGGCGGAGGCGGAAGGCGGGGAGGCAGGGCACAGCAGCACGGACGGCACGCACCTCCGGGCGCCCCCGATCCGGAAGGGAACCCGGGATGTCCGTCGACCCGCAAGCGACGTCCGACCGGCTCGCCGACGACGACCTCAGGACGCTGCACGCCCACTGGCGCGCCGCGAACTACCTGGCCGTCATGGACGTCATCGACCGCGTCCCCGGTCTCGAAGTGCGCGCCGCGGCCGTGCGCCAGGGGATGGAGGGCGCGCGACTGCGCCACCATGACTGGATTCGGATCCACGGCACCGACCTCCCGGAGGTTGCGGAGTGGGCCTGCGACGGCTGAGACGGCAGCTCACCCGCGGCCGGACAGGGCGCACGGAACGGGGCGGACGGCGCAGAAGACGGGGCAGGAGACGGGGCGTCGTGCGCCCTGGCACGGTCTGCCGCCCGGTGCCTACAGTGGTCGGCCAGCCCTGCACGCGGATCCGGCGAGGCTGGGCCCCGTCCCACCCCCTGTGGTCACCAGTCGTCCTCGTCCCCGCCCGGCGCCCGGCCGGACCCGGGACGGCCCCGCACCCCGTGCGGCTCCCAGGGCGACGCGTGCGACGACCACCCGCGCGACAGGCACCATCCATGACACCGCTCGGGCCGCGCGAGGGCCGCCCGCGGTACGAGCGCGCGTCGAGAGCCACTGGAGGCCGCTGTGTCCCGACCGTGCATCGCCCTGATCGCCGACCCCACCTCGCCCGAAGGCTGCCGTGAGTACCTCGCCGAGGCCGTGGAACTGCTCACCGGCGCACCGCCCGTCCGGATCGACTCCCGGCACTTCGCGACCGGCGGCACCGGCCGCGGCGTCCGCGACGGAGGCCGGTTACGGCTGCAAGTCCCCGAAGAGCGGTTGGACTTCGTGCCCGACGTCGTACTGCTCTACGAGATCCCGCCGCATCACCGGCAGGCCCTCGCCGGCTTCCAGGAGCTTCTGGAGAGCCACGACGTGGTGACGCTCGCGGCCGGCCCCGACGCCTGGCGGACCGCGACCGAGAAGAACCTCACCGTCGAACGCTTCCACCGGGACGGCGTCGCCCAGATGGAGACCGCGGTGCTGTCCCGGCCCTCCCTGCGGGAGGCGGCCGGCACGTTCGACCGGCTCGGCCGCGACACCTGGGCCCGGCCCGTCGTCGGCACCGGCGGCAACGACACCTTCCACGTCACCACCCCCGCCCAGCTGGAGCACGCCGCCGCCTACTACGCCGAACGCGGCACCGACTGGCTCCTGTCCCGCGACGCGGGCAACGTCACCGCCGACGGCCTGCGCCACCAGTTCCGCGTCTTCGTCCTCGGCGACCGCGTCGTACACGCCCGTGAGCACCTCCAGCCCGCGACCGACACCCCCTGCAACACCTGCCAGGGCGCCACCGCCGTCCACATCGCCCCGGCCGACCTAGAGCCCCGGCTCGCCGAACTCGCCGTCGCGGCCACCGCGTCGGTCGGACTGCCCTTCGCCGGCGTCGACCTGGCGGTGGAGAACGGCGGGGTCGTCTTCGAGGTGAACGTCCAGCCCGCGTTCGTCGACGGCGAGCTCGAACTGCACGCCGTGGCCGTGCCCTACGTCCAGGCACACCTCGACGCCTTCGCCCTGGCCTGCGGCCGCCCGCCCCGGGGGCTCACAGCTTCAGCGTGAACCACGTCGTCTTGCCCTCGTCCGTCGGCCGTACTCCCCAACTGGCGGCGAGGGCACGCACCAGCACCAGACCGCGGCCCGACTCCTCGCCCTCGACCGCCAGGCGCGGCTGGGGGAGCTGCGGGCTGCGGTCGCTCACCTCGACCGTGAGATCGGTGGCCGTGCGGTGCAGATGCAGGCCGACCGGACCCTGCGCGTGCTGGACGGCGTTCGTCAGCGTCTCCGACAGCAGCACCAGCGCGTCCTCGGCGCTGTCCGCGCAGTTCCACGAGGTCAGCGCCTTGCGCAGAAAGGCGCGCCCCTCCGGCACGGATGCCGGGACGGCCGGGAGATGGGTGGTGACGGCGGCCAGCGGCGCGGCCGGCAACTGCGCGAGCAGCAGGGTGACGTCGTCGTTGTGGCCGTCGGCGTCCGGCAGCAGGCCCGCGAGAACCTGGTCCGCCGCGGCCTCCAGAGATGGCGTGCCGACGAACAACTCCTCCATCAGCACGGTCAGTTCATCGATGCGCATCTCGATGTCGCTGCCCGGCGTCTCGATCAGGCCGTCCGTGTAGAGCACCAGCGTGGCCCCCGGCGGTATCTCCGAACTGGACTGCTCGTACACGACGTCTCCCACGCCGAGCGGGGTGTTGACCGGACAGGGCAGGGCGCTCACCCCGTGGCCGGCCCCGGCGACCAGCACCGGCAGATGGCCCGCCGAACAGACCGTCACCGTGCCCGCGTCCGGGGCGATCACCAGGTAGCAGCAGGTGACGAGCTGGTCGGGCACGTCGAGGTCGGCGACACAGGTGTCCAGCGCCCGCATCAACTGCCGCGGCTGCATCCCGGTCTTCGCCAGCGCATGCGCGGCCGACCTCAACTGACCCATCACCGCGGCGGCTTCGAGTCCGCGGCCCATCACATCGCCGATCAGCACGCCCACCCGGTCGGCGCCCAGCGGAATCAGGTCGAACCAGTCGCCGCCCACCCCGGCGCCCTGGGTGGCGGGCCGGTAGCGGCTGGCGGTGGCCAGACCGGGCAGGGCCGGCGGGGTGCCCATCAGACTGCGCTGCAGCGTCAGGGCGATGTGCCGCTGCTGCTCGTACAGGGCCGTGAGCTCGGCCTCCGCGCGCTTGCGGTCGCTGATGTCCCGCACGATCGCGCACGCCCCGACCACGGTGCCGTGCGTGTCCCGGGTCGGCCACAGCGTGACGTCCACGTCCAGCAGCGCCCCGGTCTTCGTCAGCCGCAGCGTCTCGTAGTGCTCGACCTTCTCGGCGTGCCGCAGCCGCTTGAGCAGCTCGCGGACCTCGCCCCGCAGCTCCGGCGGGGCCAGCATCGAGACATGCCGGCCGATCGCCTCCTCGGCGGTGTAGCCGTACAGCCGCTGCGCGGCCGTGTTCCAGTACGTGATGTACCCGTCGAGGGTCTTGGCGAGGATCGCGTCCTGGGACGACTCCACGAGCGCGGCGAGCTCGTTGATGCGCGCCTCGGCCGCCTTGCGGTCGCTGACGTCGCGCACCGCCGCGGACACCAGCAGCCCGTCCGTGGTCTCCAGAGGGCTCAGGCTGATCTCGACGGGGAACTCCGTGCCGTCCTTGCGCAGGCCGTGCAGTTCGAGTCCGGCGCCCATCGGACGCACCTGACGGTTGGCCGTGTACCCGCGCCGGTGCGCGGTGTGCTGGCCGTGGAACCGGTGCGGGATCAGCAACTCGACCGGACGGCCGAGCAGTTCCTCGCGGCCGTGCCCGAACAGGGCCTCGGTCTGGGCGTTGACGAGCTTGATGACGCCCGTGTCGTCGACGATGACCATGGCGTCCGGCGCCGCCTCCAACAGCCCCCGGAACCGCTCCTCGGCCCCGCTCACGACGCCCTCCGGTGCGGGCGCCCCACAGACGCACCGTTTCTGCTCGGGCTTGCCCTGCACGCTCTGTCGAACGCCCTGCGGCACGCCTTGCCCTCCGCCCTGCCCGACGTCCGGCTGCACGATCTGCCCTACGCCCGGCTTCACGTGCTGTTTGACGTCCTGCTTCACGTTCTGCTGCACAGCGCCCGCCCCCGACCCCGCGCGCCGCGCCGGTTCCGCCCGCATCACGTCGGCCATCTTCCACCTCATCCCGCACGACGAATCAGGCCATCTCAGCGCCTTCGGGCCGCCCCCGCCTCGCGTTGTCGTTTACTGTCCGCCACCTGTCCGAACCTGAGCGGCACGCAACCGATCAGAATTCGAGAAGCGCCCGCGCCCGGGCCGTAGATAGCGTGGGCGTCAGATCGAGCAGGCGACGCCGACGGAGACCGCACAGCCGGTCCCGCGTGACAGATGGGGAGACGATTGAGCATGGCCAAGAGCACGGACACGCCGCCGCCTGCGCAGCACGTCGCCGACAGCCACGGTCTGATCCGGGTGCACGGCGCGCGCGAGAACAACCTCAAGGACGTCAGCATCGAGATCCCGAAGCGCCGCCTGACGGTGTTCACCGGGGTCTCCGGCTCGGGCAAGAGCTCGCTGGTCTTCGACACGATCGCCGCCGAGTCGCAGCGGCTGATCAACGAGACCTACAGCGCCTTCGTGCAGGGCTTCATGCCGACGCTGGCACGGCCCGAGGTCGATGTGCTCGACGGGCTGACCACGGCGATCATCGTCGACCAGTCGCGGATCGGCGCCGACCCACGCTCCACCGTCGGCACCGCCACCGACGCCAACGCGATGCTGCGCATCCTCTTCAGCCGGCTCGCACAGCCCCACATCGGCCCGCCCAGCGCCTACTCCTTCAACACCGCCTCGGTCCGGGCCAGCGGCGCGATCACCGTCGAGCGCGGCGCCAAGAAGGCGGTGAAGGCGACCTACTCCCGCACCGGCGGCATGTGCACCCGCTGCGAGGGCCGCGGCACGGTCTCCGACATCGACCTCACCCAGCTCTACGACGACAGCAAGTCCCTCAACGAGGGCGCGCTGACGATCCCCGGCTACAGCATGGACGGCTGGTACGGCCGCATCTTCACCGGCTGCGGCTTCTTCGACCCGGACAAGCCGATCAGCAGGTTCACCAAGAGGGAGCTGCACGACCTCCTGCACAAGGAACCGACCAAGATCAAGGTCGAGGGCGTCAACCTGACGTACGAGGGCCTGATCCCGAAGATCCAGAAGTCGATGCTGTCCAAGGACATCGACGCGCTGCAGCCGCACATCCGCGCGTTCGTGGAGCGGGCGATGACGTTCACCGTCTGCCCCGAGTGCGACGGCACCCGGCTCAGCGAGGGCGCCCGGTCGTCGAAGATCAAGGACGTCAGCATCGCCGACGCCTGCGCGATGCAGATCACCGACCTGGCCGAGTGGGTCCGCGGCCTCACGGATCCCTCGGTGGCCCCGCTGCTCACCGCGCTCCAGCACACACTGGACTCGTTCGCGGAGATCGGCCTCGGCTACCTCTCGCTGGACCGGCCGTCGGGCACGCTCTCCGGCGGCGAGGCGCAGCGCGTCAAGATGATCCGCCACCTCGGCTCCTCCCTCACCGACGTCACCTACGTCTTCGACGAGCCCACCATCGGCCTGCACCCCCATGACATCCAGCGGATGAACGACCTGCTGCTGCGGCTGCGGGACAAGGGCAACACGGTCCTCGTCGTGGAGCACAAGCCGCAGACGATCGCCATCGCCGACCACGTCGTCGACCTCGGCCCCGGCGCCGGTACGGCGGGCGGCAGCGTCTGCTTCGAGGGCACCGTGGAGGGCCTGCGGTCCGCCGGCACCGTCACCGGCCGCCACCTCGACGACCGGGCCTCCGTCAAGGAGACGGTGCGCAAGTCCACCGGCACGCTGGAGATCCGCGGCGCGACCGCGCACAACCTGCAGGACGTCGACGTGGACATCCCGCTCGGCGTGCTCTGTGTGGTCACCGGCGTGGCGGGATCCGGCAAGAGCTCGCTCGTGCACGGGTCGATCCCGGCCGGCGAGAACGTGGTGTCCGTCGACCAGGGCGCGATCCGCGGCTCCCGACGCAGCAACCCGGCGACGTACACCGGACTGCTCGACCCGATCCGCAAGGCGTTCGCGAAGGTCAACGGAGTGAAGCCGGCGCTGTTCAGCGCCAACTCCGAGGGCGCCTGCCCCACCTGCAACGGCGCCGGCGTCATCTACACCGACCTGGCGATGATGGCGGGCGTCGCGACCACTTGCGAGGAGTGCGAGGGCAAACGGTTCCAGGCGTCGGTCCTCGAGTACCGCCTCGGCGGCCGCGACATCAGCGAGGTGCTCGCGATGTCGGTGACCGAGGCCGAGGAGTTCTTCGGCGCGGGCGAGGCGAGCACGCCGGCCGCGCACCGCATCCTGGACCGGCTCGCCGACGTCGGGCTCGGCTACCTCAGCCTCGGCCAGCCGCTCACCACACTGTCCGGCGGCGAGCGGCAGCGGCTCAAGCTGGCGACCCACATGGCGGACAGGGGCGGCGTCTACGTCCTCGACGAGCCGACCACCGGCCTCCACCTCGCCGACGTCGAGCAGCTGCTCGGCCTGCTCGACCGGCTCGTCGACTCCGGGAAGTCGGTCATCGTCGTCGAGCACCACCCGGCGGTGATGGCGCACGCCGACTGGATCATCGACCTCGGCCCGGGCGCCGGCCACGACGGCGGCCGGATCGTCTTCGAGGGCGCCCCCGCCGACCTCGTCGCCGCCCGCGCCACCCTCACCGGCGAACACCTCGCGGCCTACGTCGGCGCATAACGGCCCCGCCGAGGCCCGGATCATGCCCCGAAAGGCCCTGCAGGCCTGTCAGGCCTGCAGGGCCGGGGGAGTGGAAGTGGCAGGGCGAGGGAGCCGACGCCGGTTCAGTGGGCGCCCAGACCGCCTCCGCCGAACGAGCCACTGCTGCCGCGACTCCAACGCGGTCGTTTCTTGTCGGTGCTCGGTCGGGTCTGCATGTTGGTCAGCTCGTACGGCGTGAGGGGACGGCCGCCCTCCGGCATGCGAGGCACCTCGTCGGGCTCCCGGTTCTCGCGGACCTCGTGCACCGCCCCACCCGGAGGCAGGTGCGGCTGTTCCTCGGGGCGCGGCCGGGCCGGCTCGCGCGACTTGATACGCGCGCCCAGCCAGAAGCTGCCGGCCAGCACGGCCACGACGGCCAGGCCGACCACGAACAGCCCAAGGCTGAGCAAGCCGCTCGCGGCGGCCAGCTGCAGGCTTGCGGTGGTAGTCATATCAGGCGAATACCCCTGCAACGGGTCATGAACCCGCCACTTGCAGCCCGTGACTCTCCGTCCGCGGAACCTCGCACACGGCGCTCGGCGAAAGCCGCCGGAACGGTTCGGTCGGGTTTGGCGCCGCCGCTACCGGCTACCCGCCACACGTGACTTCGACGACATCCCAACAGGAACTCTTCCGGTTCCTGGAGGACCGTTTCGCCTGCGCCCAGGCGTGCACCGAGTGTGCGCGAGCCTGTGCGCTGCGCGCGAGCCTCGTGGATCCGGACGGGACCGAACACCAAGAACTCGTGCGACGCAAGGGCATCATGTGCGCGGAGGTGTGCGACGCGACCTGCCGTGTGCTGTCCGAGGACAGCAGCATGGACGAGGCCGGCATCCGCGCCCAGCTGGAGTGGTGCCGGACCGTCTGCCTGGAGTGCGCCCACGTCTTCGACAGGCACCCGGGAACCGAGGAGAGCGCGGCCGCCTGCCGCGCCTGCGCCGAGACCTGCACGGACTTCATCGCGACGCTGGTCTGAGCCACCGCTCTGCCCCGGCTCGCGGTACGAGGCCTGCTCGTCATACGCCGGCGCGTCATACGACGCCCACTTCCCGTATCTCGTGCAGCATCCGGCGGATGACCGGCACGGGCAGTCCCGGATGCCGGGCCGCCTGCTCCGCGGTCTCGGTGTCCCGCAGCAGTCCCGCCAGGACCCGCGCGGGCAGCGCCGGGTGGCGGCCGGCCGCGTCCCGGACGGCGCCGTACGGGTCGCTCAGCAGCCGTACCGCCGAGGCGGCCGACAGACGGGCGTCGCCCGCGGCCCGTGCCCTGACCTCCTCGCTGCCGTCCCGGCCGGCCCGTTCCACCAGCTCGGCCGTCGCGTCCGGGTCGTCCAGGGCGAGCCGGCGCATCCGGGGGCTCGGGTCGTCGGCGTACCGGAGGAGGTCGGTGCGGGGGAAGTTGGGGTGGCCGTGCGGACGGTTCGGGTGGGTCAGGCTGCCGGTCCACCAGCGCCACACCGACAGGAGCAGCTGCGCGGGAGCGTTGTCGCAGGACTCGGCGAGGAAGAGGTGGACGACCCGGTCCTCGTCCCGGGCCAGGCGCTCGACGACGTCCGGCGGGAGCCGCCGGGCGCGGGCGACGCTCCGGCGGATCAGAGGGTGCGGCGACGCGGCCAGGCGGCGCATGGCGTGGGGGTCGTCGTGGAGCGCCACCACCCAGGCCAGGTCGTGACGCATGCGTCCCTGGTCGACGGGAAAGTCGATGCGGGCGCGTTCCTCCTCGGTGAGGCCGGGGTGCACCGACGCCAGGAAGCGCACGTCGTCGTCGGGGTCGTCGGCGAGGCGCAGGACCAGGCCGGTGTCCAGGTGCGGGTTGCGGGCGAGGGAGCGGTGTCGGCCCGGGTCGTCGTCGCGGGCGAGCCGCTCGGCGAGGTCGGGTTCCAGTCGACAGTCCTGCACTGCCCGGTCCGGGAGGCCCAGCGCCTCGAACACGGACCAGGACATCGGACGGTCCTCGTGTCGCTTCAGCAGCGCCGCCGTGCGCACACGGCCCTCGGGGTCCGCCAGCAGGCCCTCGCGCGCCCGGTCCGCCAGATACGGCCAGGCGGGCCCGCAGGCCGCGGCCCGCACGGACGCGCAGGAATCCGCGGTCAGGGCCGTCAACGCGGGGACCGGCAGACCGCGAAGCCCCACGACCTCCTCGCGGACGAGAGGGGAGGGGTCGGCCGCGAGCCGCTCGCAGGCGCCGGCGGGCAGCTCCATGCGCCGCCGCCAGGCGATCCAGACGAGACCCGCCCGACGCCCGGGTGATTCCTCGGCGAGGATCAGGCGGCCCAACTGCTCCGGCGTGAGGTTCGGCTGGTACTCGGCCAGTGTCTCGCGCGTCCGCCAGTCGGTGCGGGCCATGGCCGCCTCCACCACCGCAGTCGACTCGGCCCGGTACAGCGGATATCTCGATGCGTCCAGCAGCCCCACCAGTACGTCGTCGGGGGCGGTCGGGTTGGCGCTGAGTCCGTTGGCCCAGTGCGCGCGCAGGTGCGCCGACGTCTCCTCGAACAGCGACTCCCAGGCCTGAGCCCGCTCGCTCGGGGTCTCCTGGGCGGCCGCCAGCGCCTCGGCCTCGATCCGCTCGGCGATCCGGTCCACCACCGTGATCCGGACCTCGCCCGCACTGCCGGTCACCCCGAGCACGGCGTCTCCGCCGACCGCCATGGCGACGAACTTCGGCTGTCCGTCCGGCAGTTCGTCCAGCACGCCCGCCAACGCCCAGCCGGGCGCGAGTCGGACGCGCGCCCAGTTCCGCTGCCCGGCGCCCGCCATGACGATGAGGAACACTCCGTCGTCGTCGAACAGGCCGAGCCCGACGGCGATCCGATGCCACTCCGCGTCGACCTCGACGGCCCGGTCCCCCCGGAGGGTGACCACGGGCGCGGTCCCGCCCGTGGTGATCCGGCGCCAGGCCGCGCGGGGCGGCAACGGGCCCTCGGCCCACCAGGGTTCCGCGATCTCGAGCCCCGCCCGCTCCAGCAGCGCCTTGAGTCCTTCAGCCGTCATGGGACGACATCCTGGGGGGAGGAGATCCTTCCCGCACCTCTTCCCGCCCCGCCATTCCTAATTTCTGAAACACGTTCTACGGTGTGCGCCGTCAGGAAACCGGCCTTGGGGAGCCAGGAGGCGCCGTGCACCTCGACCACACGCCCGAGCAGCTGCGGCTGCGCACCGAACTGCGCGCCTACTTCGCCGAGTTGGTGCCCGACAACGCCTACGCCAGGCACACCGACCCCGTCGCCGCCAAACGCTTCTACCGCAAGACCGTCCGCCGCCTCGGCGACGACGGCTGGCTCGGCGTCGGCTGGCCCGAGGAGTACGGCGGCCGCGGCCTCACCCCGATCGAGCAGTTCATCTTCTTCGACGAAGCCGCCCAGGCCGGTGTACCGCTGCCCCTGATGGCGTTGAACACGGTCGGACCGACGATCATGCGCTACGGCACCGACGACCAGAAGGCGTACTTCCTGCCGAAGATCCTCGCCGGCGAGATCGACTTCGCGATCGGCTACAGCGAGCCGGAAGCGGGCACCGACCTGGCCGCCCTCAAGACCCGCGCGGTCCGGGAGGGCGACGCATACGTCGTCAACGGGCAGAAGATCTGGACGACCAACGGCGACACCGCGGACTGGGTGTGGCTCGCCGTGCGCACCGACCCCGAGGCCCCGCCCCACAAGGGCATCACCATGCTCCTCGTGCCGACCGCCGACCCCGGCTACTCCTGCACGGTCATCCGCACCCTCGCCTCCCACGACACCACCGCCAGCTACTACGAGAACGTCCGCGTCCCCGTCAGCCGGCGCGTCGGCGCCGAGAACCAGGGCTGGCGGCTGATCACCAACCAGCTCAACCACGAGCGGGTGACCCTCGCCGCGCACGGCACCATGGCCATCCGCGCCCTGCACGACGTACAGCGCTGGGCGACGGAGACCAAACTCGCCGACGGCCGCCGGGTCGTCGACCTGCCCTGGGTGCGCCGACGGCTCGCCCAGACCCATGTGAAGCTCGACGCGCTCAAGCTCCTCAACTGGCAGATGGTGGGCGCCCTGCAGAACGGCGCCCTCACCCCGCAGGACGCCTCCGCCGTCAAGGTCTACGGCTCCGAGGCCCGCCGGGACGCCTACGCCTGGCTGATGGAGATCGTCGCAGCCCCTGCCGCACTCCAGGAGGGCTCCGCCGGCGCCGTGCTCCACGGCGAACTCGAACGCGGCTACCGCTCCGCCGTGATCTTCACGTTCGGCGGCGGCAACAACGAGATCCAGCGGGAGATCATCTCGTGGATCGGGCTGGGGATGCCGCGGGTACGGCGGTAGCCGTCTGTTGTGACGAGGCTTTTAGTCGGCACTTTCCTCAGGGCCAGAACACCTGGGCCGTGCGGGGCTGAGGCGTGGCCGACGTCGTGAACGTGGCCAACGCCGACTACTGGCGAACGTGGCTATGCGAACCTGCGGAATGGTTGAGCGTTCGGTGAGGCTGCCGAGCGGACCCGACCGCGGTCAAGGCCAGTCGGGGTGTTAGCTGCCACGTGCCTCCAGGCGGCGGCCGAAGTTCCACCGTCCGCTGGCGGCGAGGCGTTCGGCGACTGACCGTGCAGTTCAAGCCCGGCGACACCGCGCACGCGGTGGAGCAACTCGACTGGATGCGGGCGCAGTTCTTCGCCAACCGCCCAGACGACCGCCCGGCGGCGCGTAAGCCTGCGGGCCGTGCCTCCGCGGCGTCGAAGCCGGCCGACCGCATCAGATGCCTGCGCAACGAGGCCGGCCGTGCCCTTCTCAGCCGTGGCGCGGGCGAGGCAGCAAGGCGAACGCGCTCTCCGCAATCGAGGTCAGGCGGGCGGGACTGTGGCCGTACGCGCCTACGACATCGGCCCCGCGGATGACGGTCAGCAGAAGGAACGCGAGGTCGTCGGGATCCGCGTCGGGGTCGAGGTCGCCGTTGCGCTGCGCCGCTCGCACACAATCGGCCACCGCCGCCCGGACGACGGAGAAGCAGTCGCTGGCCAGGCGTTTCACCTCGGGGTCGGAGGCGCCGACCTCCAGGGCCATCTTGGCGGCGAAGCAGGCCGCCCCCGCCCGGTCGGAGGCGGGGGCTACGTCGGGGGCGAGTGGCACCCCGTGGACGGCGCGGAGCAAGTATGCGTGCAGTCGTTCCAGGGCGCCCTCGTCCGGTCCGTCGAGCATCTTCCGCGGACCCTGCGCCAGCCGGCCGAAGTACCCGGCCATCGCTTCCAGCAGCACGCCGTGCTTGCCGTCGAACGCTCCGTAGAGGCTGCCGCGGCCCAGGCCGGTGGCGGCGCTGATGTCGTCGACGCTCGTGCCGTTGTAGCCCGAGGTCCGGAACTGCCGCTCGGCGGCATGCAGGACGTGGTCGCGGTCGAAGCTGCGTGGTCTGGCCATACAAAGACGGTAAAGCCGACCTACACTTCTTGACAAGCCAGTACAGAACTGCATAGGTTCCGGACTGTTCAGTAAATAACCTTCCTGAACTCACCGGACAGTGCCCGACGAAGTCATGGCCACAACCGAAGGAACCACCATGCAGACAGCTCCCCGAGTGGCCCTCGTGACGGGCGCCTCCTCCGGGATCGGGCGGGCGGCGGCGCTCGCCCTGGTGGGCGCCGGCTTCGCGGTGGTCGGCACGAGCCGCAACGCGGCGAAGGCCGAGCCGCTCGCCGGGGTGACGTTCCTCGATCTCGACGTGGCCAGCGACGAGTCGGTCCGCTCCCTGGTCGGGGAGGTGATCGATCGGTTCGGCCGGATCGACGTCCTGGTCAACAACGCGGGCGTGGGCGCGGTCGGTGCCGGCGAGGAGAGTTCGACCGGCCAGGCCAAGGAGGTCTTCGACATCAACGTCTTCGGCGTGATGCGGATGACCAACGCAGTGTTGCCCCTCATGCGCGCCCAGGGCAGTGGCCGCGTGATCAACGTCTCCTCGGTACTGGGTCTGATCCCCGCCCCCTTCATGGCCGTCTACGCCGCCACCAAGCATGCGGTCGAGGGCTACTCCGAGTCCGTCGACCACGAGCTTCGCGAGCACGGCGTCCGGGTGCTGCTGGTCGAGCCGGCCTACACAAAGACGAGTTTCGAGGCGAGCAGCATGGCCCCCGACTCGCCCCTGCCCATCTACGCCGCACAGCGGGAAGTCTCCCGAGACGTCCTGGCCACGGCCGTGCGCAACGCCGACGGCCCGGACGTGGTCGCGAAGGTGATCGTCGCGGCCGCCACCGATTCCAAGCCCAAGCTCCGCTACACCGCCGGCTCGATGGCCAAACGCGTCAGCGTCCTGCGCCGGATCGTGCCCTCGCGCGCCTTCGACGGACAGATCCGCAAGCTCAACCGACTGGCCGGCTGACCCCGCAGTACGGGGCGGCGCCCGAGGAGACGCACATGTCCGAACCAGAGACACCGAAGCCGGCATCAGCATCTCTCGTCCGACCACTCTTGGACGCTGCGCGGACCGTCATCATGACCGTGGACGACGATCCCGGGGTGTCCCGGGCCGTCGCCCGTGACCTGCGGCGGCGCTACGGCGTCTCGTACCGGATCGTGCGCGCGGAGTCCGGCGAGTCCGCGCTGGAGGCGCTGCGGGAGCTGAAGCTGCGCGGTGATCTGGTCGCGGTGATCCTGGCCGACTACCGCATGCCGCAGATGAACGGCATCGAGTTCCTCGAACAGGCCCTGGACGTCTATCCGGGCGCCCGGCGCGTGCTGCTGACCGCGTACGCGGACTCGAACGCGGCGATCGACGCGATCAACGTCGTCGACCTCGACCACTACCTCCTCAAGCCGTGGGACCCGCCGGAGGAGAAGCTCTACCCGGTGCTCGACGACCTGCTGGAGGCGTGGCGGTGCAGTGACTTCCGGCCGGTGCCGAGCACCAAGGTCGTCGGTCACCGGTGGTCGGCGCGCTCCTCGGACGTGCGGGAGTTCCTCGCGCGCAACCAGGTGCCGTACCGCTGGTACTCCACCGAGGAGCCCGAGGGGCAGCGGCTGCTCGCGGTCGCGGGCCAGGACGGGCAGCGGCTGCCGGTGGTGATCACGGCGGACGGTACGGCGCTCGTCGAGCCGGAGGTGACCGAACTGGCCGCGCACGTGGGGCTGGCGACGACACCCACGGCCGACTTCTACGACCTGGTCGTCATCGGCGGCGGCCCGGCCGGGCTGGGCGCGGCCGTGTACGGGGCCTCGGAGGGCCTGCGTACGGTGCTCGTGGAGCGGTCGGCGACCGGCGGGCAGGCCGGGCAGAGCTCCCGGATCGAGAACTATCTGGGCTTCCCGGACGGGGTGTCCGGCGGCCAGCTCACCGACCGGGCGCGACGCCAGGCCACGAAGTTCGGCGCCGAGATCCTCTCCGCGCGGGAGGTGACCGGTCTGGAGAGCAGCGGGGCGGCGCGGCTCGTACGGTTCGCGGACGGGTCGCAGATCGCGGCGCACAGCGTGATCCTGGCGACTGGTGTGTCCTACCGGCAGCTTCAGGCGCCGGGCGCCGACGAGCTGTCGGGCCGCGGGGTGTTCTACGGGTCCGCGCTCACCGAGGCCGCCGCCTGCCAGGGCCACGACGTGTACATCGTGGGCGGCGCCAACTCGGCCGGTCAGGCGGCGATGTACCTGTCCCGGGGCGCCAAGTCGGTGACCCTGCTGGTGCGCGGAGCGGACCTCACCGCGTCGATGTCGCACTATCTGATCCAGCAGATCGCCCAGTCGCCGAACATCTCGGTGCGGGCCCACACGGTCGTCGAGGCCGCGCACGGCGACGGCCACCTGGAACAGCTGACGTTGCGCGACACGACGAGCGGTCAGACCGAACTGGTCGACGCGCAGTGGCTGTTCGTGTTCATCGGCGCGGCCCCGCTGACCGACTGGCTGGAGGGCACCGTGTTGCGGGACGAGCGCGGGTTCATCCTCGCCGGGCCCGATCTGACCGCCGACGGGCGGCCACCGGCGGACTGGGAGCTGGACCGGCCGCCGTACCACCTGGAGACCAACCTCCCCGGCGTGTTCGTCGCCGGGGACGCGCGCGCGGAGTCCGCGAAGCGGGTCGCGTCCGCCGTCGGAGAGGGAGCCATGGCCGTGATGCTCGTACACCGGTATCTGGAGCAGTCGTGAGCGGGCGGGTGATGCCGTGCAGAGCGGCCGAGATCAGTTCGCTGTTCCTGTTCGAGAAGCTGAGCTCCGAGCAGCTCGGCAGGCTGTGCAGCGAGGGACGGATCGAACTGTTCGACCCCGGGCCGGTGTTCGCCGAAGGTGACCCGGCGACCTGCTTCTACGTGATGATCGAGGGCACGGTCGTCATGTCGCGCCGGGTGGGCAGCGACGACATCGAGGTGAGCCGCACGTCCCAGCCAGGGGTGTACGCGGGGGCCGTGATGGCGTACGTCGGGGACGGGAAACCGCAGCGGTACATGAACTCGCTGCGGGTGTCGGAGCCGACGCGGTTCTTCGTGCTGTCCGCCGAATCGTTCGCGAACTTCATGCACGAGTGGTTTCCGATGGCGATCCATCTCCTGGAGGGGCTCGTCCTCGGTTCGCAGACCTTTCAGCGGGCCGTCGGGCAGCGCGAACGGCTGCTGGCGCTGGGCTCGTTGTCCGCGGGTCTCACCCATGAGCTCAACAACCCGGCCGCGGCGGCCGTACGGGCCACCTCGTCGCTCAGGGACCGGGTCGCGCACATGCGCAACAAGCTCGGCGTCATCGCCTCGGGCCCCTACCACGGCGACGTCCTGAAGGCCCTGGTCGACCTCCAGGAGCGTACGGCCGAGCGGGTCTCCAAAGCGCCGCCACTGAGCCCGCTCGAAGCGTCCGACCGGGAGGACGAACTCGCCGACTGGCTGGACGACCACGGTGTCCCAAACGGCTGGCAGATCGCGCCGACCTTCGTGCAGGGCGGTCTCGACGTCGAGTGGCTGGAGCAGATCGCGGCGGCCGTCGACGAGCAGGAGATCCTGCAGAGTGCCATCGAGTGGCTCACCTACGCGGTCGAGACCGAGCTGTTGATGTCCGAGATCGAGGACTCCACCACCCGTATCTCGCACCTCGTCGACGCCGCCAAGCAGTACTCGCAGCTGGACCGCGCGCCCTACCAGGTCGCCGATGTGCACGAACTCCTCGACAGCACGCTGCTGATGCTGTCGGGCAAGATCGGTCCACAGGTCAAGGTCGTGAAGGAGTACGACCGTTCGGTGCCGAGGATTCCGGCCTACCCGGCCGAGCTGAACCAGGTGTGGACCAACCTGATCGACAACGCGGTCTCCGCCATCAAGTGCGAGGACGGCGAAGGGACGTTGACCGTACGCACCGCTCTGGTGCACGACCGGCTGCTGGTGGAGTTCCGCGACACGGGTCCGGGAGTGCCGGCCGAGATCCGCGGCCGGATCTTCGACCCGTTCTTCACCACCAAGCCGGTGGGCGAGGGCACGGGGCTGGGGCTCGACATCTCCTGGCGGATCGTCGTCAACAAGCACCACGGTGACCTGAAAGTCGAGTCCGTACCCGGCGACACCCGCTTCCAGGTGCTGCTCCCCCTCACCGCCACCGACCCCGACGCCGAGCCCGATACCGTCGCCGACCCGGCCCAGGAGCCCTCATGACCAAGGACACCGGCATCGACCCCAGCGTCCCGCCCAGCGGGGCCGGCTGCGTCGAGTGCGACGCCGACGGCGGCTGGTGGTTCCATCTGCGGCGCTGCGCCCAGTGCGGTCACATCGGCTGCTGCGACGACTCACCCGCCAAGCACGCCACCGGCCACTTCCGGGACACCGGCCATCCGGTGATCCGCAGTTACGAGCCGGGTGAGGCCTGGTTCTGGAACTTCGAGACGTCCGAGCTGTACGACTCCGGTCCGGCCCTGGCTCCCCCGGCCGCCCACCCTGCCGACCAGCCCACGCCGGGACCGGCGGGGCGCGTGCCGGCGAACTGGGCGGACACGCTGCGCTGAGCCTGGCCGACCAGGGCTGTCAGTGGTGGATGTCAGGATTCATCTGTGCCGCAGAACCTGTTCGGCACTCCACTCATCGGCCGCGACGACGAGCTGCCCCGTCTCGCATGATCGAGTTCTTCGCCGCCCGCATCCGGCAGGGGCAGCGGGACGGTGACGTCGGCCAGGACGTCGACTCCAGAGCGCAGGCTCTGCTCGCCGGCCCCGCCCTCGTGCTGATGCACACCGTGCGCGGTCAGCTCGACTACTTCCAGCGGGTGATCCCGCTGCTGTGGGACCACTACACGGTCTACGCGCTGGATCTGCCCGGGATGGGATGGTCCGACATCGTCCCCGGCGCACAGTACGAGGAGCCGCAACTGCGGGCCGCGGTCGTCGAATTCGTCCGCGGACTGGACCTTCACGACGTCACCCTGTCGGGCGAATCGCTCGGGGGCGCCCTGTCCCTGTCGGCATCGATCGACCTGAAGGGCCGGGTCAGCCGGGTCGTGGCGTTCAACAGCTACGACTACCCCCAGGGCGGGGAGCGGGGAAACTGGATCTCCCGCCATCATCTCCAGCGTGCGGATGCCCGTGCTGGGCCCCGTCTTCGCCCCCCCTTGAGCCGCGGCCCGTCTTCCGGGCAATTCTGCAGGGCGGCTACGTCGACAAGACCCGGCTGCCCGAGGACTTCATCACCGAGCTACTGAGGAGCGGCCGCCGCAAGGGCTACGACAAGGTGTCCCGAGAGATCTTCCGCAGCATCAAGGGATTCGACCGGGCCCGCGAGCGCTACCCGCGCGTGTCGGTACCCGTCACCCTCGTCTACAGCGAAAACGACTGGTCCCGGCCCGCCGAACGAGACCGCGTGGCCAACGCGCTGGCCGACGTCCACCGCATCAGGATCTCCTCGTTCTCCTCGGTGACCCCGGGCGCGTCGCCGCCGTCAATCTCGGCCTGGGCGACCCAGCGCCACAACGACTTCTGCCTACCCTGACCTGCTTGGACACCGTCAGCACCGCCGCGGTATTTGGTCGGGTACTCGGCACGGTGCTACAGCACCAGCCGGACGGCTCGGGCCCTCAGCTCGGGATCCACCTTCTTCGGCATGACTCGATCAGAGCGTGGCACTGCGGTCTTCTGCTGTTCGCCTCGACGAGGACTTCGCCGGCGTCTACGGGCCCGAATCCATCGAGCGGTTCGGGCTGCTGCACGGCGGCACGCTCACGGAATGGGCGTCGTGGCGGTGGGTGATGTACGTGAACGCCGCCTTCGCGGCCCCGCCCTGATCGGTGCCTTGCTGCTGGCCAAGCCCGTGATCACCTAGAAGCCCCAAACTCGATATTCCGGGCATCGTCATGGTGAGCGAGGGCCGACCTGCCGTACTTGACAACTCAGTACAGAACCGCCTAGGTTTCTGACTGTTCAGTACACAACGGTTCTGAGCTCACCGGACAGGCTGCCTGCACGGCTGGTGCGATTGAGGGCAACCCATGCCTTTGGACTCCTCCGCGCCGCCCGGCGTTGCGACGCCTTCAAGGGCCGGCAAGGCACGGTCTGATCCTCGCGATCCTGGCGACGGCGACTTTCATCGCCGTACTGGATCCGTACATCACGAACGCCCCAAGCAAACCGGGGCCGGACTCTCCACAACAGCCCAAGACGGTCGCCGACCACTTCCTGGGCTTCCTGAACAGCTGACCCCCCTGCAACCACCCGGAACTCGAAGGGTTGACCGAACCATGACTGACAAGGAAGGGCACGAGGCCATGGCTGTGACGACTCCTCCGTACGCGAGCGACGCACTGGCCGAGGGGACCGTCGACGCGGTGGTGATCGGCGGGGGCGCTGCGGGGCTGAACGGTGCACTGATCCTCGCCCGCTCCCGCCGCTCGGTCGTCGTGATCGACAGCGGCTCCCCGCGCAACGCGCCCGCGGAGGCCGTGCACGGCCTCATCGCCCTGGACGGCACCCCGCCGCCCGAGATCCTTCGACGGGGCCGGGAGCAGGTGCGCCAGTACGGCGGACGCGTCGTGCTCGGCAAGGTGGTCTCGGCCGAGTCCGCCGCCCCGTCGGCGGACGGTGACCTGCGGTTCACCGTCACCCTGGCCGACGGCCGCAGCATCACCGCCCGCCGCATCCTGGTGGCCACCGGTCTCACGGATGTGCTGCCACAGGTGCCCGGGCTCGCCGAGCACTGGGGGCACAGTGTGGTGCACTGCCCGTACTGCCACGGCTGGGAGGTGCGCGATGAGCCCATCGGCATCCTCGCCACCGGCCCGGCCTCCATCGGCCACGCGTATCTGTTCCGTCAGCTGACCGAGGACCTGACCTACTTCACCCACGGCACCGACCTGGACGAGGACAGCCGCGCCCGCTTCGCCGCCCGCGGCATCCGCGTCATCGACACCCCGGTCACCGAGGTCGTCAACGACGAGGACGGTGCCCTCGCCGGAGTGCGCCTGGCCGACGGGCAGGTCGTGGCCCGCCGCGTCCTCGCGGTCGGCCCGCAGATGCAGGCCCGCACCCAGGGCCTGGAAGGTCTGGGCCTGCCGGTGCAGGACCTGCCGAACATGGGCCGCGGTTTTGCCTCCGGCACGGCCGGCGCCACCGAGGTGCCGGGTGTGTGGGTGGCCGGCAACGTCACCGATCCGGTCGCCCAGGTCGGGGCCTCCGCAGCGGCCGGCGCACTGGCCGGCGCCGACATCAACAAGATGCTGGCCATCGCGGACACAGACGCGGCCCTCCAAAGGATCGCCGAGGCAAGCCCCAAAGCGGCCACACGATGATCTCGAAGCCCTGAGCTCTCAGCCCGTCACCCTCGCCTCACCTTCATCGGTGAGGAAACCAATCAGTTTCCAGACGGCTTTCAGTCATGCCCACCAAGCAAGGGAAGAAAATGAGCACCAGCATCGACCGCGGGGCGCCCGCCCCCGGAAAGAGAGACTCGAGCCTTCGCGGCTCACATGCCGTGCGCTGGTGGGTGCTGGTCGTCATAGGCATGGCACAGCTCATGGTCATGCTCGATGCGACCGTCGTGAACATCGCGCTGCCCGAGGCGCAGCAGGACCTCGGCTTCAGCGACGGCAGCCGGCAGTGGGTCATCACGGGGTACGCCCTGGCGTTCGGCAGCCTGCTGCTGCTCGGCGGCCGACTCGGTGACCTGTTGGGCCGACGCACCCTCTTCGTGATCGGCTTGGCAGGTTTCGGGGCCGCGTCCGTCGTCGGCGGCTCGGCGGGCAGCTTCGAGATCTTCGTCGCGGCACGTGTGGCCCAGGGCCTCTTCGCCGCGGTGCTCGCGCCCGCGGCACTCTCACTGCTCAGCGTGACCTTCACCGAACCGTCTGAAAGGGCGAAGGCCTTCGGCATCTTCAGTGCGTTGGGCGGTGCGGGCGGCGCGATCGGGCTGCTGCTCGGCGGCATGCTCACCGAATGGGCGTCGTGGCGCTGGGTGATGTACGTGAACGTCGTCTTCGCGGTCCCCGCCCTGATCGGTGCGGTGCTGCTGCTGGCCAAGCCCGTGATCACCAAGAGGCCCAAACTCGACATCCCGGGCATCGTCGTGGTGAGCGCCGCGCTGTTCGCCGTCGTCTACGGGTTCGCGCACGTCGAGTCCACCAGCTGGACCGACCCGGTCGCCCTCGGCTCCATGATCACCGGCGCGGTGCTGCTCGTGGTGTTCGTATGGCTGGAGACCAGGGTCGCGCATCCGCTGCTGCCGCTGCGAGTCGTGCTGGACCGGACCCGCGGTGGTTCGTTCATGGCGGTATTCGTCCTGGGCATGGGGATGTTCTCGATCTTCCTGTTCCTGACCTATTACTTCGCGGCCAGCCTCGGCTACTCGCCGATCAAGACCGGTCTGGCGTTCCTGCCGATGGTCGCGGCCGTCGTCGCTTCGTCGACCACGATGTCGTCGCTGGTGCTGCCCAGGGTCGGCCCGAAGATCGTCGTCAGCGCCGGCTTCCTGGTCGCCGCAGCCGGTATGGCCCTGCTGACCCGGCTCGAGCTGGACAGCACCTACGTCGCCCACATCATGCCCGGTCTGATCCTGCTGGGTCTCGGCATCGGCGCGGTGATGTCCACCGCGTTCCAGGGGGCGACCTCGGGCATTCACCACGAGGACGCGGGTGTCGCCTCGGCGCTGATCAACACCGGTCAGCAAATCGGCGGCTCCATCAGTACGGCACTGCTGACCACCGTTGCCTCGTCTGCCGCGACCGACTACCTGACTTCGCACAAGCCCAGCGCGCTGACCGCGGCGCAGGCCGGGGTCGAGGGCTACACGGCCACCCTGGCGTGGGGCTCCGGGTTCTTCGTGGTCGGTGCGGTGATCGCCGCGTTCCTGATTCCGAATCGGGCCCTGGAGCCGTCCGAGGGCGAGCCCGTGATGGCCCACTGAGCCTGGATCCACCCAAGAGATGCCCTGCTACCTGCGATGACTGTTGTTCTCAGGACACGAATCAGCGCAGGAAAGCAGGGCATCTCCAGGGTGGTGGACACGCCGTCACTGCGCGCCCGGCACTTCGAGAAGCAGCTGGGCCGGCAGGAGATGTTGGTCCCGGAGCTCGCACGGCGACTGGGGGCCGACCCCGACCGGCCGGAGGAACCCAGGCCGACCGCCCTGGTCGCGGCCGCCCTCGCCTGCGCGGATGCAGCTACGACGGGCTGGGTGGCCTGCGAGGGAACTGTCCCCATGGCCGTGCTGCTTGACCGCGCAATGAGCGCCTTCGCCGAGTAGCCCCCCGCGTGCCCTGCTCCGCCGTTCGCGCCGTGCCGGGCGCCCCACGCCGCCCGGCGCACTGCCGGCGTCAGTCGGAGGGCCGAGGTCTGTTCGGCTCGCTGTCGGTGCGGCGGCTTTTGCTCAGGCTGGCGGCGTACTCCGTTCGTGAGCTGCCGGCGGCGTCGGCCCATTGGGTGGCGGCTTTTATGCCGACGCCGAGGACTTGGCTGACGGCGGGGGCGTCTGTGGACACGCTGCTCGCCGGGCCGCGGGCCCTGTTCGGCCCGGGCGACATCGCGATCCTGCTGTGCCTGTCTGCAGCCCATGCAGCAGATCCTGGCATTCCGGGCGTTA
Source organism: Streptomyces sp. NPDC051677 (assembly GCF_044453465.1). Taxonomy (NCBI): domain Bacteria; kingdom Bacillati; phylum Actinomycetota; class Actinomycetes; order Kitasatosporales; family Streptomycetaceae; genus Streptomyces; species Streptomyces sp. NPDC051677. The sequence goes on along the minus strand of NZ_JBITCT010000031.1, from coordinate 87,803 downwards.
GAGGTGGTCCAGCGCCGGTAACGGCTACGCATCCTCGTCTCCTGGGCCGTCGACCAGCATGAGCCGCCCTCCTCACCCGTCAGCTGACGGGTGAGGGCTGTCTCCTCGGCATGGTGTGGTGGATCGGGCCCGCGCCCTGGGACAGGGGGAGGCCCGAGCCCCCGCTGATGTGGGCGATGATCTCCGCGGTGATGGACACCGCCGTCTCCTCGGGTGTGCGCGCACCGAGGTCCAGGCCGATCGGGGAGCGCAGCCGGGCCAACTGTTCTTCGCTCACGCCTTCTTCCCGCAGCAGGCGAAGGCGTTCGTCGTGGGTACGTCTGGATCCCATGGCGCCGATGTAGCCGACGGGCAGATTCAGCGCCAGAAGTAGCAGGGGAACATCGAACTTTGCGTCGTGAGTGAGGACGCACACGGCGGTGCGAGCGTCCACCTGGGTGCGTTCCAGGTAACGGTGGGGCCAGTCGGCCACGACCTCGTCCGCGTATGGAAAGCGTGCCGCGGTGGCGAAGACGGGCCGGGCGTCGCACACCGTGACCCGGTAGCCCACGAAGGCCCCGGCCCGGCTGAGAGCGGCGGCGAAGTCCACGGCGCCGAAGACCAGCATGCGCGGGCGGGACGCGTGGACGTGCAAGAGGACGGACATCGGCGCCGGGCAGTCCTGTCCGGTCCCGCCGAGCGCGATGCGGGCGGTGCGCCCCGCCCGTAGCAGGGCAAGCGCCTCATCCACCACCACATCGTCCACCGGGCCGTTGTCCAGCGTCCCGGAGATGACCTGGCCGTCCCCGAGAACGCCGAGTGTCGCCCCGAGGAGGCCGACTGGCCCGTCCACGACCTGGGCCAAGGCGACGGGCAGGCCCTGCACAACCTCGTCGAGGGCCGCGGCGATGTGCGGCTGCGCCGTAGGATCGACAGCCTGGACGAGGACATCGAGTTCGCCGCCGCACGTCAGGCCCACCGCGAAGGCGTCGTCGTCGGAATACCCGAACCAGGCACGGTGAGGGGCGCCCCCCTCGCGAAGCACTGCCCGGCACATGTCGTAGACCACGCCCTCGACGCAGCCGCCGGAGATGCTGCCGACCGCGTTGCCGTCCGTGTCCACCGCTACGGCTGTGCCGATGGGCAAGGGTGCGCTGCCGCGGACGTCGACGACGGTGGCCAGGGCGAAGGGGCGTGCGTCGCGGCACCAGCGGAGCAGTGTCTGCGCGATGTTCAGCATGGGGCCTGTCTCCGTGGAGGTGAGGGGCGGGCTGCTGCCGCGCCGGGGGAGTGGCGCGTGGCGGCGGCCGGGGGAGGGCCGGCAGCCGCAAGGGGAGACGGGCTGCCGGAGGGGCGGGTGTGCACTGCTGCCGGTGAGCTGATCGACTCAAGTGCAACAGAGCAATGCCTCTGCTGTGATGGGCAGTTCGCGCAGCCGACGGCCGGTGGTGCAGGTCGGCGAGGTCGGCGTTGACGATCCGGCCGTCGCGGTGACGGCGGGCCGGCTGACCGTGAAAGAGCACCCGGTTTCCTGGACGACCCGCAGGCCCCGGCCGGGCGGGTTGTTCGATTCCCAGGTGTCTCACCAGGGGGGCGTGACGGGCGGCGATGGCGGCTTCGGCGGCGACGAGGGCTCGTCCTTGCTCCATGCCTTGGTGACGCCGTCGAAGGCGTCGTTGAGGAAGCGCACCAGGCTCTGGAACCACTTCACCCCCCAACCTCCGGCCCCGGGCGCGCTGTCGACGGGGGTGGCCCTGGCGCCGGATGAGAGTCCCGCTCGGCCATCGTGAGAACGACTCGGTCTGCGTCCAGGGGCAGGTGGTACGGCTGTACTCCCAGGAGGTCACGGAGAGCCGAGCCGATGGCCGCCGCCGGGAGGATCACCGGCGGCTCGCCCAGGCCCTTGGCTCCGAACGGTCCGGTGCGCGAGTGGTTGGTCTCGATGAAGACGGTCTCGATGTTCGGCGGTACGTCGGCGATGGTCGGAAGCCGATAGTCGTGGAAGTTGCCGTTGACGATGACTCCCAGGTCGTTTGTCCTGAGGTTCTCTGTCAGGGCGTAGCCGATGCCCTGCACAACACCTCCCTCGACCTGTCCGCGTGCGCCGACGGGGTTGACGACCCTGCCGACGTCATGGACGGCGATGAAGTTGAGGACGTCGACGCGTCCGGTCTCTTCGTCCAGAGCGATCTCCACGCCGTGGCAGTGGAAGGTGGGCTCCCCCAGTCTGAGGAAGCGGGCGCCCTGCAGGTCGGAGCCTTCGACGGGGGCAAGCTCTGCTCGGTATCGACCGGTCGCGACCACCGGGCCGGAATGCAGGTGGGCGGACGCGGACACTTCGGCGATGGTCATGCCGGTCTCCGGTGCGCCCCTGACCTCGACGCGCCCTTCGCGGAGCACCAGGTCGGCCGGGTCGACCCCGAGCAGTCGTGACGCCTCGTTCCTGATCTGCTCCGCGACGGCGCGAGCGGCCAGGACCGTGGCGTTGCCGGTGGCGAACATGGTGCGGCTGCCACGGGAACCTGAGTCGTAGGGGGCTTCCCGGGTGCCGCCGGACTTCAGGATGACGCGGTCGGGCCGCAGTCCGAGCTCTTCGGCGACCATGCTCGGCAAGGCGGTGGAGATGGCGCCGGTCCCGATCTCGGTTCCGCCCGAGGAGAGCGTCGCGGTGCCGTCTTCGTGCAGTTCGACGGTCGCGGCCGACGGCGTGCCGAGGGTGGACCACCATGCGCAGGCGAGCCCGTAGCCGCGTCGTCTGTGGTCGCCCGGGGCGACGTCGGCCTGCCGCCATCGCCGGAGGCGGTTCTCGACGACCCGCATGCACTCGTCGGTCGTCCCGCGGAGGGTGATGAGCTCGCCGGTGGGGCCGCGGTCGCCCTCGCCGATGAAGTTGGTCCGTCGGACCTCTGCGGGGTCCAGCCCGAGCTGTTCGGCGATGTCCTCGATCTGGGCCTCGGCGGCGTAGACCATCTGCGGGCCCGACGGGCCGCGGAACGAGCCGGTGGGGCAGGTGTTGGTGTAGACCGCACGCCCTCGGATGTCCAGGGCGTCGATGCGGTAGGGGCCGGTCGCGTAGAACGCGGCCATCGAGGTCAGGACGGGGGTGTCCATCGCGTACGCGCCGGCGTCGAGCACGACGTCGCACCTACGGGCCAGGATGCGGCCCGACTCGTCGACCGCGCTGGACATGCGCACGATCGAGTTCTCGCGTGGGTTGCCGGTCGCCATGTCTTCCGCACGGGAGCAGACGATCTGGACGGGACGACCGGTGGCCAGGGTCATCGCGGCTGCCTGGGGTGCGAACAGCAGGTGCAGCTTGCCGCCGAAACCGCCGCCGACGGCGGGCACCCGCACCTCGATCGTGCCGGTGGGGAGGTCGAACAGCTCAGCGAGCTGGGCACGTACGCCGAACGGCTGCTGGGTGCTCATGATCAGCGAGAACCCACCGGGTGCGGGCGCGGCGGTCACGGCCCGTGGTTCCAGGTAGGCCTGGTGTGCCCGGTGCGACTCGATCTCGGTGTGCACCACGGCGTGTGCCGTGTCGAAGACGGCGTTGACGTCACCTCGCGAGATGCGGACGTCCTCGATGACGTTCGTGTCCCTGTCGTGCACCAGCACCTCGGCGCTCGTCAGTGCCTCTCGGAGGTCGACGACGGGTGTGGTCGCCTCGATGTCGACCTCGACCATGCCTGCCGCTCGGCGGGCGACGGCCAGGGAGGCGGCCGCGACCATCGCGACGGGTTCGCCGACGAACCTGACCCGGTCACGGGCGAAGATCGGCTGGTCCTTGACGTAGTTCCCGTAGCGTCGGTCGGTCACGTCCTCGGCCGTCAGCACCTTGACGACGCCGTCGAGCGCCACTGCCCTGTCGACGTTGATGCCGCGGAGCCGGCCGGCCGCGACGGGCGACTGCACGAGGACGCCGTAGAGCATCCCCGGGAGGCGGATGTCCTCGGTGTAGGCGGTGTGGCCGGTGAGGCGCTCGACCGCGTCGCGGCGGATGAGCTGGGTGCCGACGTACTCGTGCTGGCCGGACTCTTCTGCGCTCATCGCGGTGCCCCGCTCGCTCGCCGGACGGCGTCCAGGATCGGCAAGTAGCCGGTGCAGCGGCACAGATTGCCGGCGAGCGCTTCCTTGATGTCGTCGTCGGTGGCCGTTCCTGGTTCGGTTCTGGCGAGCAGCGCGCAGACCGACATGATGATTCCGGGGCTGCAGAAGCCGCACTGGACGGCGTCGGCCTTCACGAACTCCTCGGCGACGACCGCGCCGATCCCGCTCGCGGTGACGCCTTCGACCGTCTCCACCGAGTGCCCCTCGCACTCCAGCACGTACACGAGGCAGCTGTTGACCGCTTCGCCGTCGACAGTGACGGTGCACGCACCGCAGTCGCCGGTGCCGCATCCGAGCTTCGCGCCAGTGAGGCCGCACTCGTACCGGAGGGCGTCCAGGAGCAGCATGTCGGGCGAGGCGGCGACGTCGTAGTCTGAGCCGTTGACCCGCAGGGTCATGCGTGTAGTCATCGTTGGTGTCCTCCTCGCGCACGCTCGAGCGCGATGCCGATCGCGCGCTTGGCGAGCACTGGTAGCACGGTGCGCCGGTGGGCACGTGAGCCTCGGCCGTCGTCGATGGGGGTGGCGGTGTTGAGCACCAGCTGGGCGGCGGCCTCGATGGACGGCGCGTCCAGCTCGGTCCCGACGAGCGCGTCGGCTGCGTCGGGGGCCAGCACAGGGGTGGCCGCGGCGGCGCCGAGCGCCACGCGGGCGGCGACGCAGCGTCCGTTCTCGATTTCCAGATGGGCCGCGACGCCGACGACGGCCAGGTCCATCGCGAGACGATAGGTGAAGCGCAGATACGCGGAGGCGCCGCGGGAGGCGGGAACGATGATCCGTGTGAGCAGCTCGGCGGGTTTGCGGACCGTCCGGCCCGGCCCGGTGAAGAAGTCGTGTCCTGGCACCAGCCGTGTCCCGGTGGTGGAGGCGAGCTCCAGCTGAGCGTCTGCGGCCAGAACCCCGGGGAGGGTGTCGCCTGCCGGTGAGGCCCGGCAGACGTTGCCTCCGATCGTTCCGCGTGCGCGGGTCTGCCAGCCGCCGACGAGCGCCGCTCCGTCGGTGATCGCGTTGGGCGGTATCACGGTCGTCCCGGCTAGCTCCCGCAAGGAGGTGGCGGCGCCGATGGTGAGCGTGCCGTCCGCGTCGAGACTGATTCCCCGCAGGTCGGGGACGGCCTTGATGTCAACGATGTCGTGTGCGCGGTCGACCGTCCCGTCGGCACGCATCACGACGAGGTCGGTGCCGCCGGCGAGTATGGACGCCGGGCGGCGGTCCAGCAGGGTCAGGAGTTCGGAAAGGTTGTCGGGGCGCCTGTAGCTGCCGACGTCGGGCTCGGACATCTGTGGTCAGTTCCCGGCGGGCGTGCGGACCGAAGCGGCCAGCGCGACAACCGCTCCTACGTAGCCGTGGTGGCGCAGACCCATGACGGTTGCGTCGCAGGACTGGGTGAACGTGGAGAGGTGCCCGGTCGCGAAGATGTTGGCGAAGTGCACCTCGACGAACGGTCTGCCGGTCTCCTCCAGGGCGATGCGAGTGGGGTCGCCGAATGCCCAGAGACCGCCGGGGTTGATGATGTAGCCGTCCATGTCCGGGTTGGTCTCGAGAAAGTCGACGAGGTCGCCTTCGTGGTTGGAGTGGAAGGCGGTCACGTCGGCGCCGACGGCGTCGCCGACTTCGGTGACCAGGTCCTCGAGTGCCTGGAGGGAGGCGATGCTCCCGTAGATGTTCCGGTCGCGCCGACCGAGATTGGTCATGTTCAAGCCGTTGAGCAGCGCGAAACGGAGGCGCCTGCCGTCCGCGGTGGCTGCGGTGCCTGCGGTGTCTGCGTTGGTCATGTGAAGCCTCCGGGTCAGCCGTAGAGAGAGCGTGGGTTGCCGTGCGAGCGGTTGATCTCGCTCGTTCCCCCCGGGTTGAGGAAGTCGAGGTCGTCGAGCGCGAGGGAGAGGGCCACCAGGGCTCCCAGGACCGCGTACCGGTCGGGCCCGGCGAAGATGCCGGTGACACTGGGAGCGAAGATCGACTCGCCGCGGAGCTCCTCCTGGTTCAGGTGCAGCTCGATGGCGGGCTTCTTGGCGTCCTTGAGGACGTGCCGCAGGGACTCGCCGACGCGCGCCAGGCCGCCGGGGTTCACGAGGAACCCGTTGACCTGGCCGGTGTTCGCGTGGACGTACTCCAGCAGCTTGCCCTCGTGGTTGGACTGGAAGTGCCGAACCGCGATCCCGAGGCTGTCGCCCCACGTCCGCAGCTCACGCTCGAACTCGTCTGCAGGCTGGAACTGCCTGGTGGTGTTGGGGCCGCTCAGGACGGCGATCTCCCACCGCTGGTCGGTCGTACGAAGTGTCTTCAGGTCCACGGCGTGTCCTTTACGCATCGGAAAGAGTCAGGACCGTTGGGTCGCGAGCCGGGCTGGGGCCGGGGTGTTGCGGGAACGCAGCGCTCGGACCTCGCCGTCGATGACGACGCCGCCGATGCCGGGGATGTCCCCACGTTCGATGGCGGAGAGCGCGTCGCCGGCGACGCCTCCGCTGGGAGGCTGCATGAGCACGAAGTCGGCGGGGCGGCCGATCTCGATGATGCCCTCGTGTCGGCGAAGCACCCGGCCGCCGTTCCCGGTGGCGAGCGCGAGGGCGTCCGTCGCGCTGAGGCCACCGAGGGAGGAGAACTCGGCGACCGTCTTGATCATGCCGAGCGGCATCACACCGGTGCCGGTGGGAGAGTCGGTGGCGATCAGGATGCGGTCGAGTTCGTCGCGCTCCTTGGCGATCTCGAGCATCAGCAGGCTGGAGCGCAGGTTGCCGGCTTGAACCAGCTGGAGCGCTCCGGGAGCTTCGAAGACGGCCTTGAGGTGCTCGTCGGGAAGGGAGGTCGTGCCACCGTTCGCGTGGCCGACGATGTCGCAGCCGAGCGCGATGACGTCGTCGAGTGAGACGGCCGCGGACCCGGGCACGGACGCGCCGCCTGTGTGGTTCATGACGATGAACCCGGCGGCCTGGGCTGCGCGTACGAGCGGGGCTGCCTGCGACTGGGACTCGAAGGCACCGAATCCCACCTTCGCCAAGCCGACGCGCTCGGCGGCGAGCTCCGCGAAGTCCTCTTCCCTCAGGGAGGGGCTGATGATGACCGAACCGCCCAGGACCTTGACACCGCCCGGACGGATGTTCTCCCAGGATCGCTGCGCCGCGATCGCGAGGCCCTTGAGGCCGGCGCGGTCGCTGGGACGCCCAGGGACGTGAATTTCGGAGGCCGACATCATCAGGGTCGTGCCGCCGTGCATGTAGCTCTCGATCCAGCCGACGGTCTGCTGCCGGGGAGTCCAGTCGCCGAAGGTGACGTGCACGTGCGTGTCGATGAGGCCCGGGGCGAGGATCGCGCCGTTGGCGTCGAGGGTGACGTGGGCGTCGCCGGCTTCACCCTCGACGCCGAGCGCCGCGATCTTGCCGTCGACGCAGCGGACCGATTCGATCGCCATGAGCGGGTCACCGAGTCGGCCGCTGACGGCGCCGGCGAGATTGATGATGTTGAGGGTGCTCAAGACTTCTCCTGGTTCTTGACGTCCTCGACTGTCATGCCGCCGACTCGGTCGTTGAGCCGCCCGCGGGAGGAGACAGCGACAATGACGGCCACCTCGTCCGCGAGCGGTGCGTCGGGGACGAACAGGGTGAAGGCGTCGTAATGCGAGCGGACCCAGATCTCGTCCTTGTAGGCAAGGGGCACGTCGACCTGTACCCCGGGGCCGCAGCGCTTGCTGACCGAGGAGATCCACGCCTCGCCGCCCACCGCGTCGCGGACGCCCCTGCCGAACTCGCCGATCTTGTGTGCGACGCCGTGCTCGATCTCACCGTTGACGCCCACGAGGGACGCCTTGCCGTAGCCCTCGACCTCGAGTCCGAGTGTCTCGGCAGCGGTGGCGGCCAAGAGGCGCCCGAGCTCGTGGTTGTCATCGGTGATGCGCGCGAGGTCGTGGGAGTAGGGCCGGCCGGCGTAGGGATTGCTCAGTACGGCGATCGCGGCCGCTTTGACGAGAGGCCGGTCGGCGACCTGGCCGCCCTCGGACCGGGTCTCTTCCCGGACCGTCAGGATCTTGCGGATCTGCATGGTCATCGCTCTTCCTTCAACAGTCCTGCCGACTTGAACCACTGGGCGGGGTCGATGTCTCGAAAGATCACGTGCACCGTGTCCGGGCGCGCGTCGCCGATCTCCACGAAGGCCTCGCAGATCGCGCGCGCGAGCTCCTCCTTCTGCTCGTGCGAGCGCCCCTCGTACCACGTCACATCCACCAGCGGCACAGCGCTCTCCCGTCCGAACGAGCACCCGACGCGGCGCGCTTGTCCACCGAACGGATCCACGGTGACCCGCCGAGCTCACGTCCCGCTTCTGTCCGACTTCCTCCCCGGACCGTGAGCATCTTCCGTATCCGCAGACTCATGACTCTCCCTTCAAGAACTCGCGTGATTTCAGCCGGCCGGACAGCGCACAGTCCGGAAAAAGCACCTGCACAGAATCCGGATCGGCGTCCCAGCGGTGACAAGCGGCTCAGAGGCCAAGAGCTCTGTCTGCGCTTCTTGTTTCTCCGTCCGCCCGGAGAGGAGTGTCGTCTCCGCGAGAGCGACTCAGCTCTCGTCCCACGGGACACCGCCGGCATAGGTGTTGTAAGAAATCCCGGCGAGACTGCCGCTGTCGACCGGCAACAGCACTCCGGTAATGGCCCGTGCACGCTGTGAGGCAAGGAACGCGATCGCCTCCGCGACGTCCTCCGGCTCCGGAAGATAGTCCAGGGCATGCACCATCATGATCTTGCTCATGTCTCGCTCGCCGGCATTGATTGCCGCGCGCAGCGGGGGAGTCATGACATGCGTCGGTCCCACGCTGTTGACCCGGATGTGAAATCGCCCGAGCTCGGCGGCCAGGAGTTGGGTGAGGCGCTCGATGGCAACCTTGCCCGGGTTGTACGCCGGCAGTGGCATGGGCAGCCGGCTGTGGATCGAACCGAGCGTAATGATCGATCCCCTCCGCAGCGCCACCATGAACCGCGCGAACGACTGGCAGGCATGGACCGTGCCGAAATAGTTGACTCGCCACATTCTCTCGTGCGCCGACATGTCCATCTCGAGAATGGCCTCGCTGTTGGGAGTCAGCCCAGCAGACGTCACCAGAACCTCTGCCGCGCCCATCTCGGCGGCCACCGCCGCCGCTGTTTCCTCAACCGCGGAACGATCGGACACATCGCAGCCGTAGAAACGCGCCTTGTGTCCTGACGCGACCAGATCCTTGACAACTCGTTCGCCGGCGGCGCGGTCGACATCCACCACCGCGATGTCATAACCGTCGGCGGCCAGGCGTCGCGCCGCGGCCTCGCCGAGTCCGCTTGAGCCGCCCGTGACAGCGGCCACCCGGGAATTCATGGAGCCTCTCCTTTCGCATGGCTTCTATTCGACGAGTACTGATTGCGGGCGGACAGCCGGCGCTCAGCGGGAGATCGTGGGGTTCCAGGCCGCGACCACAGCGGTGTCCTGACCGAGTGGGATACGGCCGAGCCCGAGCACCCTCGTCTCCGGCAGCTCGAATCGCCCGCGGTACGAGATCATCGCGAGACCCGCCCATGGCCCCGAACACTGCGGGACGCCGATCGAGTCACGGTCTCGGGGGCTGGTTCCCGAACCGGTGGCAGCCGAGCCGGCGCCCGGGTAACAGCGTGGTGCTCGCGCCGCTGTCATGAGATCCCATCGACGCTCCTGACCTCACTGTCGGCCGTGCACTCCGTGCAATGCCGAGGCAGTCGGCGAGCCGGTGCGACGCGTGAGCGCCGCGGTGCAACACAGGATGCCGCGACAGTTGGTTCATGAATAGCGCGGAAACTTGGCTAATATCTTTCAGATTTTCTTCATGGTAGCCTCGGGGTGTGAGGTTCGATCTCCACCGCATGCGGTTGCTTCGAGAGCTGGCGCAACGCGGCACCGTCACCTCGGTGGCCGCCGCGCTGGCCTACAGCCCGTCAGCCGTCTCCCAACAGCTCGCCGTGCTCGAGGAGGAGATCGGAACGAGGCTTTTCGAGCCGGACGGCCGGCGCATCAGACTCACTGATCAAGCGCACATCCTCGTCGCTTACACAGCCGCCGTGCTGGAGCAGCTGGAACGTGCTGAAACAGACATCCTCGCGTCGCTGGACAACGTCGTGGGCACGATCAGACTCGCCACGGTCCAGACCGCCGCGCTCGCACTCGTGCCCGCGACGCTGACCTCGCTGGCGGAGGGCCACCCCGGACTGAAGGTTCAGTTCACCCAAGCCGAACCTGAAGTCGCGCTCCCCGCTCTGCTGGCCCGCGAGTTCGATCTGGTCTGCGGCGAAAACTACCTCGACTATCCGACCAGCCGCTCGAGCGAGATGGACTTCGACGTGGTTGCCGAAGATCCCATCCGGGTGGCGTTCTTGCAGCCGCCCGAGGGACGCGAACCGAGCGAGGTAGTTCTTACTGACCTTGCCGGCTGCCCCTGGGTTCTGGAGCCAGAAGGCAGTCCAGGGCGCGACTGGGCCATGGCCACCTGCCGCCAAGCCGGCTTCGAACCAAGAGTGGTGCACGAAACCTCTGACGTACTGGTGCAAGCGCAACTCGTCGCCAGCGGCCACGCGGCGGCGTTCCTGCCGGACCTCACCTGGTTCGACCGTGAACCGAGATTCCACCTGCGCCAGATGGCGGCCTCCCACGTGCGGCAGATTGTCACGACCTGCCGGGTCGGCTCACACCGCAACCCCGCACTCGTCGCGGTGCGTGGCGCGCTCCGAGAGGCCTACCGGCACAGCAGGCCGAGCATCACCGATCGTTAGGGCCTGCAGGGCAAGGTCATCAACTCGCGGTCGGGATGAGGTGTCCAGCCGCGCTGAGAAGTCGGCGGGTATCGCGCGCGCGGCAACGGACGGAGAGCCATGTGATCCCGCACGGCACCACGCTGACCACTACGTCTACGCGCCCGCCCGGCGTCGGCGTGATCACGAAACGGTGGCGGCAAGGCGGGGACCGACTCCGCGGATGTGCTGTCTGCGGCACGCGAGGTGAACTGGCTGGAGCCGGCGGGTGAGAGTGTGCGACGGCGCTGAAAGCGATGGCCCGCGCTGAGCCGGACTGGCTCGGCGCGCATGCGCTGCCAACTGATGCGCCAACCGCGCGTCCCGGATCGAGGACTCGCGGGAGGTGGACTTCCTGCGGCAGATGTCGGTCCAGTCCTTCCACCAGGCGTTCTGGGAGGGCTTGAAGGTCCATCTCACCGAGAAGTGCGAGCCGGAGCAGGTGCGCCTGGTCGCCGATGCCCGTCATCCGGGTCCGCTCGTCGCCGGCCGGCCGTCGCCCTCACCCCTCAGCTGCGGGAAGGCGTCACTCCCCGAAGGCCCAGTGCCGGGAGATCACCCTCAGGCCCGTCGCAGCGACCATCCCCCAGGACGTGCACGCCTGCGGCTGCGCAGGACCCGCTACCGCGGCCTCGCCAAGACCAGCCTCCAACACCAGCTCACCGGCGTGCGCCGCGATCAACCTCATCCGCATCAACGCCTGGCTCACCGACACACCCCGCGCCCGTACCAGCCCACCGGCAGTACTCCGCCCCACCGCACAGACATGAACACCGGGAACGACGCCCACATGGTCACGTCGAACGCTGGTCAACAGGCGCTGGGTATTGAGCCCCGGCAGAACGATAAGTATTTCTTCACGGTTCCATCCATCTTTCCCTGCTTTACCTGGATAGCGGGACGTGAGTCACTTGGCTTCACGCTGATCGAGAGCCCGGGGCCTCGATGTCTGCACAGCACGTGAAGTGCTGAATCGAGCCGTCCGGTGCACACGGTGCGCGACCGCTGCTCATCAAAGTCGCGTACTGGGGTCGCGAGCCACCCCAGCCCTACCTCATCACGAGCGATTAGGAGAGAAAGCGTGAGTGTGAGTACCGAAGTAGCCGAGTACGGCCTCAAGCGCCAACTGTCCCGGCTGAACATCCTGCAGATCGCGATCAACTCGATCATCGGAACGGGGTGGATGTTCAGTGCGATGATCGCTGCCTCCATTGCCGGCCCCTCGGCGCTGCTCGCTTGGTTTGTCGCGATCGCGATTCTCGTACTGATCGCGTTCAACCACGCTGAGGTGGGCGCGATGTTCTCCGTGGCCGGAGGCTCGGCCCGGTTCGTCCACTACTCCCATGGGACCCTAGCCGGATTCGGCATCGGCTGGATGGCCTGGATCTATGGTGCGGCGACCGCCCCCATCGAGGTTGAGGGAGTCCTCAACTACGCCGAGGGCTATACGAACTTGAACCTGTTCCACGTCGACGGAACCCTGACCCCGCTCGGCTATGTCGTCGCCACCGCGCTGTTGGCGATCTTCGTCGTGATCAACCTGTTCGCGGTCAAGGCCCTGGGCCGGGTTCACAACGCGATCACTTGGTGGAAGGTCGGCACCATCGCGCTGGTCATCGTGGCCATCCTCTTCGCCCGCTTCCAGCCGTCGAACTTCTACAGTCAGGGCTTCGCGCCTTACGGCTTCCATGGCGTGCTGGCCGCTGTCGCCATCGGCGGCATCGTCTTCGCTTACACCGGCTTCGAGCAGGCCGTTCAGCTCGGCGCCGAGACCAAGAACCCCGGCCGAAACATCCCGTTCGCGCTCCTCGGTTCCCTTGTGGTCTGCTCGATCCTCTACATCGGACTTCAGATCGCGTACATCGGCGCGCTCTCGCCCGGGAAACTGGCGCAAGGCTGGGAAAGAACCAGCGTCGACGTCACCACGGGTCCGTTCGCGGCATTGGCCACGTCTCTTGGCCTGGGCCTGATCGCCGCGATCATCTACGTCGACTCCGTCATTTCCCCGTCCGGCAACGGAATCGCCTACATCACCTCGACCGCGCGCGTCACCTACGGCATGGGGCAGAACCGATACATTCCCGACCTGGTGACTCGCGTCGACAAGCGTGGTGTCCCTGTCATCGGCGTGATCGTCAGTTTCGTCGTCGGCCTGTTGTGCCTGCTGCCGTTTCCGAGCTGGCAGTCCCTCCTCGGATTCCTCACTTCCGCCACGGCCATGCTGTGGGCAGGTGTCCCCGTCGCGCTCGGGTCGTTCCGGCGCTCGTTCCCCGACGCGGCCCGTCCATTCCGGCTCAGACCGGCAGGTCTCTGGGCGCCGCTGGGCTTCGCTGCCGCCAACCTGCTCATCTACTGGACCGGTTGGGCAACAAACTGGAAGGTCTTCGTCGCCATCGGAATCGGCTACGCGGTGTTCTTCATCAACCGCGCCTTCCAACAAGCCGAGGACCGCCCCACCCTCGACTTCCGCTCTTCTTGGTGGGTGTGGGTCTGGATCCTGGGGACAGCGACCATCAGCTACATGGGCACCTTCGGCCAGGCCTCCCACCCCAGCGGCCTCGGCTACCTGCCGTTCCCCTACTGGGATACCGCAGTCATGGTCGCTTTCAGTCTCTCCGTCTACTACCTGGCGATCGCGACGCGGCTGCCAACCGAGAAGGCGCAGCAGTACGCCCCGAGCCCCGACGAACTCAACCTCAAGTCCGGTGAGTCGAGAGCGATCACCCTTGGTTAGCCGTCCGGCAACAATCGAGAGGGTCGTTCATACCCCGCGCGACTGCAGACGGATTTCGGAATGAGTCTGGACAGAGTGCGTCATGGCTCTCCACGCGACACGGACCCGGCCAGTCGCGAGACATGAACGTCGACCGGAGTGTCCACGCACCGGCGAGCGCAGGGGTGACTCGGCTCAACGACCGGCCGACGCCACGACCCGGGCACACGAATTCCGGCCACAGGACACCCAAGGGCTGTCCCGTCATCCCTGGCGGGCGCGCGACGACAGCTACGGCTCCCCCACGCTCGGCTTCGCTCGCGCGGGAGGGACCCCCACGGCCGCGTCGTCGGAACGTCCGCATACATCCGGTGTGCGGACGTCCCTCCGCCTTGCGATGCACCGCATCTGACGCCGCACGCCGATCCACCAGGGACGACGGGACAGCCCTTAGGCACACCCACCTCACTCGAGCACAAGACCCCAGGACTCTGACATGACGGACTTCCCCCACCTCTTCAACCCTATTCAGGTAGGTCCATACACCCTGAAAAACCGAATCATGAACACCGGGCACGCCGCACACTTCCAACTGGGGGACGGCACCCCGACTGATGCGTACGCCTACTACGTTCGCGAACGAGCCAAGGGCGGCGCCGGTGTCATCGTCACCGGGCATACGGTTCCCGTCTATGACGGCGACGCGTCACTCTCGCTGGCCACCTACAGTGACGCGACCATGGGCGCGTTCACCAAGATGGTGCAGGGGTGCCACGAGTTCGACGTCCCCCTCGTCGCGCAGCTCGGTCACCGTGGACGTCGCCTCATGGATCACGCGGGATTCCTTCGCCGCGACATCGTCGCCCCATCGCCCGTCCCGACCCCCGACTATTCGGTGCCCCTGTTCATGCCCCACGAGCTGTCGACCGGCGAAGTGGAAGGGATCGTCGAGTCGTTCGGCGCCGCCGCGGATCGCATGCGGCGCTGCGAATTCGACGGGATCGAGCTCGCAATCGGCATGGACTACCTGTTCGCGAACTTCCTGCATCCGCACGGCAACCGCCGCGACGACAAGTACGGGGGCAATGACCTGCGGGAACGGATGAGGTTCCTGAAGGAAGTGCTCGCGGTGACGCGCGAAGGCATTGGCAAGGACCGGCTCCTCGGCGTCCGGCTCTACGACGACGGTGTGGACTACAGCATGAGTCTCGCCGAGCACGTCGAGCTGGCGAAGATCCTCGAAGCAGAGCAGCTCGTCGATTACATCAACATTTGGCAGGCCATCACCTCCGTCCCTCGAATCGGTCGAGCACACTGGCCCAGCCACTACTTCGAGACCGGGGCCTTCGTCCACCTGTCCGAGGCCATGAAGGACGCCGGCATCGCACTGCCGATCATCGGAGCGGGTCGTCAGGACTCACCAGCCTTCGCAGAGCAGAGCATCGCCGACGGAAAGCTCGACATCGTAGGAATGGCGAAGACCCTCATCGCCGACCCACATTTCCCGAACAAGGCGCGTGAGGGTCGCATCGACGACATCCGCACCTGCATCGCCTGCACCCAGTCCTGCGTCGGCCATGTCGACAAGGGTCTCGGCGTCGGGTGCATCTACAACCCTGTCACCGGCCGGGAGCAGGCGTGGGGAGAGCTGGAGCCGGTTGACGAACCGAAGCGGGTCGTCATCGTCGGCGCCGGACCGGCCGGCATGGAGGCGGCCCGCACTGCTGCGATGCGGGGACACGATGTGGTCCTGTTCGAACGCAGCCATCGCATGGGCGGCCAGGTCAATCTCGTCATGACGACACCGAAACGGGGCAACTTCGAGGAGGTCATCCTCTGGTTTGAACGGCAGCTGCCCAAGGTCGGGGTAGATGTCCGACTCGGCGTGGAGGCTGACGCGAAGACCGTCCTGGCCGAGTCTCCCGACGTCATCCTCGTCGCCACCGGGTCCACGCCCTTCGTTCCGGAGGTGATCGGCGCGGACTCCCCGCACGTGCACACTGCTCGAGAGGTCCTCGCCGACCACACGGTGGCCGGCACGAACGTGCTCGTGTTCGACGTCGGTGGCCGGGCAGAAGGGGCCACCACAGCCGACTACCTCGCCGCCAAGCGACACAACGTCAGGTTCGTGACCGGGATGGAGACCGTGGCCCCCGAAATGCCATCGCCGGCGCGCCACCATCTCCTCGAAGCGCTCACGAACAGCCCACGAGTGGAGCTGCAGACCCACACCTCGATCCACGAGATCGAAGAAGGCTCGATCACCACGTTCAATGTCGTCACCTGGGAGCCCGACAGCATCGAAGGCATCGACACCGTTGTCGTAGCCGCAGGCGGCATTGCTGACGACTCGCTCTACCGACAGCTGGTGAAGCAGCACCCGGACGTCCAAGCGATCGGTGACTGCTACCAGCCACGAGACATCGAGATTGCCATCGTCCACGGGCACCAGGTCGGTCGAGAGATCTGACACAACATCAGGAAGCAGGACCCATGAAAATCGCTGTCTGTGTGAAGTACGTGCCCGACGCCACAGGGAACCGGCACTTCCAGCACGACAAGACCGTCGACCGCGTGGGCGTGGACGGACTCCTGTCCGAGCTCGACGAGTACGCCGTGGAGCAGGCGCTCCAGATCAAGGAGAAGGCCGGGAGACCCGACGACGTCGAGGTGACCGTGTTGTGCGTGGGCCCCGAGCAGGCGGTCGATGCGGTGCGCAAGGCGCTGCAGATGGGTGCCGACAACGGTGTGCACGTCCAGGACGACGCGATCGCAGGTTCCGATGCGATCGCCACGTCGCTGGTCCTGGCAAAGGCGGTGCAATGGGGCGGCGGTGCTGATGGGGGAGGCATGCCGTACGACCTGGTGATGTGTGGCATGGCGTCCACCGACGGTTCGATGAGCGTGGTGCCGGCGATGCTGGCCGAGCGCCTGTCGCTGCCTCAGCTCACCTTGGCCTCGAAGGTCGAGAGGCAGGGTGGCGAGGTGCGGATCCAGCGCGACGGCGACGTCGCGACCGAAGTGGTGGTTGGGGCAATGCCGTTGGTGGTGTCGGTGACCGACCAGTCCGGTGAGGCGCGGTACCCGTCGTTCAAGGGGATCATGGCGGCGAAGAAGAAGCCGCTGG
Organism: Streptomyces sp. NPDC051677; assembly: GCF_044453465.1. Taxonomy (NCBI): domain Bacteria; kingdom Bacillati; phylum Actinomycetota; class Actinomycetes; order Kitasatosporales; family Streptomycetaceae; genus Streptomyces; species Streptomyces sp. NPDC051677. The sequence goes on along the minus strand of NZ_JBITCT010000031.1, from coordinate 71,094 downwards.
AGATCCTGGCGCTGTCCGACATCGGGGTCGACGCCGGCGATGTGGGCCTGTCCGCGGCGTGGACCGTGGTCGAGGAGACGACCGCGCGTCCGCCGCGTGAGGCCGGCGAGATCGTCAAGGACGAGGAGGGCTCGGGCGCCATGGCGCTGGCTGACTTCCTCGCCGCCCAGAAGTTCATCTAGGCAAGTCCGTCCGAGTCATCCGACCCATAGATTGCGGAGAGCGATTCAATGTCCGAGATCCTGGTGATCGTCGACCACGTCGACGTTCCTGAGGGTGTGGCGATCAAGAAGCCAACGTACGAGATGCTCACGCTCGCGGCGCGCATGGGCGAACCGTCGGCGGTGTTCATCGGTCCGAAGGCCGAGGGGGCGGACGTCGCCGATGCCGTCAAGAGGTACGGCGCGCAGAGGGTGTATGTCGTCGACGACGAGGGTCTGAAGGGATACCTGGTCGCACCGAAGGTCGAGGCGCTGCAGCAGCTCGTGGAGAAGACCTCGCAGTCCGGTGGCGTGGGGGCGGTACTGATCGCCTCATCCGCCGAGGGCAAGGAGGTCGCCGGCCGGCTCGCGATCACCACCGGCTCCGGGCTGATCACCGACGCCATCGACATCGAGGCCGGAGACGACGGCCCGGTGACCACCCAGTCGGTGTTCGCCGGCAGCTACACGGTCAAGGCCAGGGTCACCCGGGGCATCCCGATCATCACCGTCAAGCCCAACTCCGCGGTGCCGGTGGAGGCCGACGGCGCCGGCCAGGTCGAGGAGGTGGCCGTCACCGTGTCCGAGGCCGCCCAGGGTGCCCGGATCGTGGCCTCCGAGCCTCGGGCCGCCACCGGCCGCCCCGAACTGACCGAGGCCGCGATCGTGGTCTCCGGCGGTCGCGGCACCGGCGGCATCTTCGATCCGGTCGAGGATCTCGCCGATGCCCTCGGCGCGGCCGTGGGCGCCTCGCGGGCTGCGGTCGACTCGGGCTGGAAGCCGCACAGCCACCAGATCGGCCAGACCGGCAAGACCGTCTCGCCCCATCTCTACATCGCCGCCGGGATCTCCGGCGCCATCCAGCACCGCGCCGGCATGCAGACCTCGAAGACCATCGTCGCGGTGAACACGGACGAGGAGGCTCCGATCTTCGAGCTCGTCGACTTCGGTGTCGTGGGCGACCTCCACACGGTCCTCCCCGCCGTGACCGAGGGCGTCAAGCAACGCAAGGGTTGAGCCATGCACAAGATGCGGACAGGGTTGCGCATGTTCCGTGCGGCGCTGCTCGACTGACGACTGTCCGACACGGTGTCGCGAGCGCCTCGTCGCTGCAAGAGTCTGAGAAGAGGACGTGACGTGGTCGTCCGGTAGGCCTGTTCGTCGGCGCCCTCAAGCAGGGTGAACACCACGCGGTCGAGCCGTCCGGGATGTGCCGCGATCCAGTCCGCGACGGTGCGCAGCGCGACCGGTGGGCGGCGCGCTGCCCACCGGCGACCCGCGCGATCCACGCACCGTGGTCGGCCCGGTGATCAACAAATGGGCGTTGTCCCTCCTGGAACGCCGTGTCGAGGAGGCCGTCTCGATGGGCGCCCGCCTGCTGACCGGGGGAGTGGCCGAGACGCCGTGCTACCCGCCCACCCTCCTGACCGACGTCCCTGTCACGTCGCCGGCCGGCAGCTTGCCTCAGCGTCGAGGCCCGCACCTCCCGCCGCCTCGTGCGACGCGAACCCGCAGGCGCGCCCCGTCCCGGATCTTCGGCGGGCTCACTCCGTACCTCTCCCAGGCCCTGATCGACAGCACCGGATGGCGACTCGTTCCCGGTGTGCACCGGCAAGGTTGGACACCACGGAAAGGGCTGCCGGCATACGGCCGGTCCGGGCTGCGCCTTCCCAGAATCAACTCTGGTCGCGTCTTCTCCCGCAAGGGACTGACCGGTACCACTGCCCCGGCCCTCAGCGGCGCGCTGTCGGTCGGCGGCGCCTGCTCGGGGACACTTGAGCAGGCGCCGCGTCGGCGGAGACCATCTACACCCAGCCCGTGGCGTCCGACAGGATCACCGACGACACGCGCGGTGCCCCCCTTCTCAGCGGGCCAGGCCGATGACCCTGCCGTTGAGGCTCTTCGGCGCGGTGGCGGGGCTGCCGCTCACCGCCGCGAAGGGCAGGGAGGTGGTGGGCGCCGAGGGCCGCTGGATCAGGTACGACGTTCCGGCCCGGGCCGGAATCGTGAGCGTGGCGCCGTTCTGGCCGGACAGCACTGTCCCGCCGGAACCGTCGAGGACCATGACGTTCTGGCCCGGCCACGGATTGCGCACGGTGATGTTGCCGTTCGCGCCGGCCTCGACGGCGACGGTGACCAGCGTCCCGCCTCGAATCTGGACGTGTGCCTTGCCCTTGTGCTGGATGTACACCGACCCGTCGACGTCCCAGGAGCTCGGCCACCCGGGCGCGATCCGCAGGGTCCCGTCGTAGTGCTGTACGAGGCCCTCGCCGATCGCGGCGGCGTTGACGCCGAGTTGTTCCAGGTAGGGCGTCTCCGGTTGGGCATTCCAGCTCGCCATGCCGTTGGGGAACACCTGGTACTTGGCGACGTTGGCCGTCATCGCGGTCCTCATCTGATCACCCAGCCCCAGCCGGGCCGCATGCAGTGCGTCGAAGCTCCAGTCGTTCTCGGTGACGTAGCTGCGATGGGTGAAGGTGCGCCGGCCGAGCTCGGACTGGTTCCCGCTGTCGCCGATCAGGCTGTACGGCCACACGGCCTCGAGTCCCAGGTTCTCGGTGTTGTTCTTCGTGGCCGTCGGCTGGGCGGACAGGGCGAGCATGGTGGTGCCGGAGGCGTCGGACGAGGGGTCGAGCACCTGGGTCTGGGTCGCGGTGTCGGTCCTGGGCAGCGGTCGGATCTTGGGGATCGCGCTCCGCAGCGCCCCGACGAGGTCGGAGTCGACGCCGAGCGTCTGCGCCGCCGACACCACGACCGGGAACAGGGACTGCATCGCCGCCACGTCCGTGGTCGGGTCGTTGACCGCCCACTGGGTCTCGTGCCCGTTGGAGGTGGTGTGCAGCAGGCCGTCCGACCCGGTCTTCGCGTGGGACAGGAGGAACTGCGCCGCACCCTTCATCAGGGGGTAGTTCTGTGTGAGGAACGACTTGTCATCGGTCATGAGGTACGTCTGCCAGATCCACAGGCTGATCTCGGCGCCGGTGGTGACCGTCTGCGAGTTGTACGACGGGGTGATGAGGGAGTCGCAGGAGGCGTTGCCCTCGGCCCAGCCGGGAGCGTAGTACCCGTTGCCGTTGAACCTCATCGTTTCCGGCACGCACAGGCCCTGCCGGCCGGGAAAGTGGTCCCTGGTCCAGGCGGCGATGTTGTCCAGGTTGCTGCGGTAGAGGTTGAAGATCGGGGAGTTGAGGGAGAAGGCGCCGGCCGAGAGGTTGGCCTGCATGTACATCCGCAGGTTCCAGAACCAGTAGCCCGCCGGGTACCAGGGCTGGCTGTCCTGGCTCGGGTTGAAGAGGTTCGCTTCACCGGCCTGACTGCCGGGCAGGGAGCCGCGGTTGGATGCCGCGATGTCGTACAGGTACAGCGTCCGCATGTTCTCGAAGTACTCGCCGGAACCGTCGGCGGACGTGATCTTGATCAGGCCCACCGTGTTCCAGTAGTTGTGCCACCAGGCCAGATGGCCGGCGGCGAGGTCTGCGGAAGGGCGGGTCAGGTCGCCGCCGAGTAGATTCTTCGTGGTGCTGATCGCGTCGCCGCCGGTCCATCCCGGGGACACCACGACGACGCGGAAGGAGCCGTCGGCGTTGGGCCGGAAAGTCACCTGCCCGGTACGGGAGTCGGGCGTCGACGCGCTGACGTTCCGTCCACCGGCGCCGATCCCGGCCAGCGTTCCGAAGCGTTGTCCGGAAGCGCCGGTCGTACCGCTGTCGGTCCAGGTCTCCGACAGTGTGGCCACCGAACCGGATGCCTGAGCGCTCGGGGAGCGGCTGCTCCACAGCTTCACCTGCGCCGTTTGTGTGCTCCCCGGGTCGGCGCCGCTGACGTCGACAACGAGCTGCGAGGCGTCCGCCCGTACGTAGGCCCGCAACGTCATTCCGCCGCCGGACTGGTGCAGCGTCCCGTCGTACAGGTCGAGCCGGCTCTTGAAGTCGGAGGCGCCGGTGAGTCTGCTCAGACCGGGGATCGTGACCCAGCCCGGTGACTTGCGGTCAGGGAAGGTGTCGCCGCGGTTCAGCTGGGCGGTGAAGCCGTTCGCAGCCCAGGCGGCTGCGCCCAGTGTGCCGTTGCCGAGAGGGACGAACTCGCTCGCGGCGGTGTTGGCCCGGTCGAGCACGAGGTTCGACCGGCGGACCAGGTTGGGGGTGTCCACCACGAACCTGCCGTTCTGCCATGCGGTGGTGTTCGCGGAGGCGACGGCCGTGGGGTTGGCGACCACCGGGCCTCCCACCACGACGAGCGAGGCAACGGCCCCGACTGCCAGTAATCGCTTCCAGAATTGGCGCATTCACGTCTCCCGGTTTGTGAGCGGGTGGAGTTGTGCCTCGGCCGACAACGGCTTGAACGATTCATTACAAGTTGGCTCGCCGACCGAGAGGGCGGAGGGTGCGTTGATGTGGGTGAGCCGAATCCCGGTCACCGTGCCGGGCGTTACGGACGATAGGCGAGATGCGAGGGGCGTCAATACCCCTCGCATCATTCGAAGTTCACATCGAAATGTTTCGCCCGCTGTTCGGACCCGCCTCAGTCCGCAGCGCCGACGGCAGGCAGTATGACGACCGACGAGAAGGGCAACTTCCCGATCCGCACCGTCGAGCCCGCCCTGGCGGAGTGACTCCGCGGGTTCGGTTGCCATTCGCCTTCCCGGTGAACCGCCTCAAGCAGACGCTTGGCGAGATGCGCCCCATGCGCCCGCTGAGCTGCGGAAGCTGGGTATGTGATGCTGCCCTGCGGCGGGCCTGGACCCTGGGTTCTGCCGGCACACTCTCAGGCGGAGCTGTGAGCCTCTTCGTAGTCCGGCTCCGGGAGCGGATCCTTCTTCTTTCCGACGGCAGGCAAGGTAATCAGCAGCACAGCTGCTCCGAGGAGTGCGATGACCGCGATCCAGCCCGCGCCGACGTGCATGGCATGGATGAACGCATGATCAGCAGCCTGAGCAAGAGTGGGCCGGTGGACAGCGGTGGCGACGTGGCGGGCCTGTTCGGCGGAGACTCGCGCCTGACCCTGCACCGGACCGGGTACACCCTCCAGCGAAGGTTCGATCGCACGTCGGTACATGATCGACATGATCGTGCCGCCTACTGCGATTCCGATCACGCTGCCGGTTTGTCGCACGGTGTTGGCGACGGCCGATCCCGCACCGGCCTGTTCCAACGGCAGGTTGCTGATCAATGCGGCCGTAACGGGGCCGATCACCATGCCGACCGAGAGACCCTGCAGGAACAACAGGATCTCGATCCAGATGAGTGGGGTTTGGAGTCCGAGGAATCCGTACCCGCCCATGGTCAGCGCAGCCATGGTCAGCGCCGGCACGGTGACAGGGCGTAGCGACAGGCGGCGAACCAGGCGCGAGGCAAGGGGTGCCCCTGCGAGCGCGCCGAAGGCGGTCGGGATATTGGCCAAGCCCGCCTTCGTCGGCGAAAATCCGAGCGCGCCTTGCAGGTAGAAAGCGCTGTAGAAGGTGATCGCGGCCACAGCGAAGAGCAGCAATCCGAGTGCCGCATTGCCGCCGCCGAATGTGCGTTGTGCGAGCAGTCGCGGATCAAAGCTGGGCGCCTTGACACGCAGTTCGACGAGTACGAAAACGGCCAGCAGAACCAGACCGACAACGATCGGCGCCCAGACGTCGGTACGACTCCACACAGCTGCCTGCCCCGCCCGGATCAGCCCGTAGGCCAACGCCACGAGCCCACTGATCGACAGCAACATTCCAGCGGGGTCCAGTGGCCGCGGAGTGGGGCTGCGGAAATTCGGAACCAGTACGGCGAGCCCGACCAACGCCAATGCCGCGACCGGGACATTGATCAGAAATACCGAGCCCCACCAGAAATGATCGAGCAGAAGCCCGGCCAGCACTGGGCCGGCAGCCATTCCAACGCCGGCCGACGTCGAGAAAATGCCGATCGCGGCAGCCCGCGCAGGGCCGGTAAAGGTCCACATAAGGATGGCCATCATGGCGGGGGTGATCAGCGCGCTGCCCACCCCCATCGCGGCTCGAGCTGCAATCAGCTGGCCCGCATCACTTGCGTACGCCGCCCACAGCGAGGACCCGGCGAAGATCGCCAACCCACTGGCAAACACGGTCCGGTGACCGAACCGATCGCCCAATGCGCCTGCAGTGAACATCAACGTGGCGAAGGCCAGAGTGTACGAACCGGTCGCCCATTGCAGCTGACCGGGATTGGCCCCCAGTCCACGGACCGGGTCTGCAAGGGTCTCCAGCGTAGTACTCAGGACGGTATTGTCCAGCCAAATCAGCAGCGAACACAGCATAAGAACGGCGAGAATCAACTGCTGCCTGAACTTCGACAACGTTGGCGGCGCGGCCATGAACACCTTCGGATATCGATCGGAGGCAACCTGAACGACTGGACCATAAGCAAACTCCACGACGCCGTCAAGCTTAGAGATTCTTGCAAAAACTGTTGCTGCGGAACGCACTGTATGCCCTCTGCCGGATTTGCGGACTGAACAATTTTATGCCCTCTGGTGGATTTGCAAGCTGCGGGATTTCATGACTTCCGGCGGGTTGCGACTGAGCGGATTTCATGCCCTCCGGTGAGCTGTCGCACCGCGTCCTGTGACCCCAGCTCGGCGCCCACGCCAAACCGCGGCTCCTGGCCGCCCAGGACTGCCGGAACACGGGCACCTGGATTCCGTGAGGCGCGCCTTCGATGGCCGGCAGCCTGGTCACACGCCGCCGGGGATCCGCCGGCGCGAGAGTGGACAGGGGCCCCGCACGAGCGGCGGGGCCCAGGTCGTCAGCAGGTCGAGTTGGTCTGGGTGAGCAGTCCGAGCCGCCACGGCAGGCTGTTGTAGTCGCCGCTCGCGTTGGGGTTCAGGCCCTGGTACAGGTACTGCAGACGGCAGTTGGGGATGGTCAGCGTCTGGTCGTACCCCGCGCGGATCATCTCACCGTGACTGATGTCCTTGGTCCACGCCCCGGACGGGAACGACACCTTGTTGGCCCGTGCGAACGGGTTGCTCTCGGACGCGGCGAGCGGCGTCCACGAGCCGGCGAGGCTGCCCGACGTCCAGGAGCGGAAGTACCGCCTGCCGTCCGATCCGATCGCCTCGACGATCAGGAGGTACTGGTTGGCGCCCTGCACCTTGTAGACGTTGCTCGCCTCGAACAAGTTGTACTTGCTGTCCTGCGCGGCGATGACGGTGTTGGTGAACCCGTTCGGGAACTGGCCCACGGTCGTCTGCGAGCGGTACAGGTGCCCGTTGTCGTCGGAGGAGAACAGGTAGCAGTTGGCGCTGTCGCAGATCACCCACATGTCGACCCAGTAGCCGTTGCCGATGTTCTGCCTGATGATGTCGGGCATCGACGGGTAGAAGTTGCGCGGTGCGCTCCACCCGTTCGGGTTGCTGATGTCGGGATTGGTGGAGTACGAGGCGTTGCCGGTCTGGTAGACGAGGTACCACAGGCGCTGCTGCGTGTTGTAGAAGACCTGCGGCGCGGCCCGGTACCCGGCGCCGATGGCCGTGCGGTCCAGATAGTGGTGCGTGGCCGAACCCGCCTGCGACCAGTCGGAGAAGCTCAGGTACACGAGGTTGTACCCGGCGGCGCTCGCGGTGCTCGCGAACACGTGGTACTTGCCGTTGTAGTAGACGACCGTCGGGTCCTTGATGCCCGCGATGTTGTGGGTCGAGTCCGGCTTCGGCGCGATCAGGGCGCCGCTGGAGCTCCACGAGAAACTGGAGGGCAGCGCGGCGGCGGACCGGGGCGCGACCGCGGTGCGTGCGGCGGGCGTGCCGCCCATCGCGGTCAGCGCCGAGCGGTAGGCGGCCTTCTTGTTGCCGTTGCGGTCGAACAGCAGCGGGTTCTCACCGGAGCGCCAGGAGTCGCTGTCGCGGATGCCCCAGACGGTGATGCCGTTGCAGCGCGCGACGTTCAGGCAGGCCCGCACGGTGTTGGCGTACGCGGTGGCCGGCGACTGCGCGATGTCCAGCTCGGTGATCTGCACGTCCACGCCGAGGGCGGCGAAGTTCGACAGCGTCGTCTGGAAGCTGCCGGGAGGGCCGCCGGCGCCGAAGTGGGACTGGAAGCCGACGCAGTCGATGGGCACGCCGCGCGTCTTGAAGTCGCGGACCATGCGGTAGACGCCCTGGGTCTTCGCGGAGTTCCAGTCCTCGATGCTGTAGTCGTTGTAGCAGAGCTTGGCCGCAGGGTCGGCCGAGCGGGCGGTGCGGAAGGCCTGCTCGATGAAGCCGTCGCCCAGCAGGTTCTGGAACACCGAGGAGCGGTGCTGGCCGCTGCCGCCGTCGGCGAAGGCCTCGTTGACCACGTCCCAGGAGTGGATGCGGCCCTTGTAGTGGTTGGCCACGGTGGTGATGTGGTTGTTCATCACGCTGCGCAGCGTGTTCGCGTCCCTGATGGAGTTGACCCAGCCGGGCAGTTGCGAGTGCCAGACCAGGGTGTGGCCGCGCATGCGCTGACCGTGGGCCGTGGCGCGGTTGACGATCTGGTCGGCCGGGCCGAAGTTGAACGAGCCGCGGGACGGCTCGGTCGTGTCCCACTTCATCTCGTTCTCGGGCGTGACCGAGTTGAACTCTCGGTCCAGGATCCCGGTGTAGGTGCCGTCGCCGAGCCTTCCGGCGGCCACGGCGGTTCCGAAGTACCGTCCGGACTGGGCCGCTTGCGCGCCCAGCGTGGAGGCCCGGACGGCGTCGGACGCGTCGGGCGCGGCGGTCGCGGCCACGGGTGTGACCAGTGTGGCCACGGCCAGCAGGGATAACACCGAGGCCCGGCGACGGCCGAGCCGTTTCAACGGGTTCATGTTTCTCCTTGTGCGGTCGGGTGCGGGTGGATGGTGCGAGGGATGGATCGGTTCAGGGCACGGACAGCTCGAACCGCGTGACGCGGACCGCGCCGCCGAGTGCCTGGGTGGCGTGGTTGAAGAGGGCGAATCGGTAGCCCATGAAGAACCGCCAGTCGTTGCCCATGGAGAAGGCGGGTCCGAGGCGGGTGAAGGCAGTGCCGTCGGTGCTGTAGGAGAAGGCGCCGGGGCGTGCCGCGCCGGGGCGGATGTCCGCGGTCGCGCGCAGCCAGATGCGGCTGCCGGGGACGGTCGCGCTCGCGGCCTCGGTGCCGGTGCCGGTGGTGTTCCAGTCGCTGTCCATGGTCAGCCCGTTGACCATCACCACCCGCGTCGCGCCGCCGTCCCGTTTGACACCGATCCAGGCGGAGGAGTCACGCAGCAGCGCGAGTCCGGCCCGGTCGCCGTCCCGCATCGCGGAGTGGTCGAGCTGGACCGTGGCGGTGGAGGTGGGGCCCTGGACGCGGTGTGTGAGGGTGTTGCGGGCCCAGTACAGGTCGTCGGTGACGGTCGCGGTCCGCAGAGTCAGTCCGTTGTCGACCGACCACTTGGTGTCGTCCGGGTTGTGGTTCCACTCCCACCTCGGCTTGAGAGTCGTGCCGTCGAAGGTGTCGACGCCGATCAGGGGGGTGACCTGGCGCGGTGGAGCGGGGACGGGATACGAGGCGCCCCATGCGCCGTTCACCAGGTGTACGACGGGCCAGCCGTCCGAGGTCCAGGTGACCGGTGCCAGGGCAGGCATCCGGCCGCCGGGGTACGCGTCGACGAAGGCCAGGTAGTACCAGGCGCCGTTCTGCGTCTGCACCAGCCCGCCCTGGTGCGGGACGCCACCGCCGGGTATCGGCCCGCGCAGGTCGAGGAGCACCTGCCGCATCGTGTACGGACCGAAGGGGCCGCCCGACGACTTCAGGATGTACTGCCCGTTGGCCGGGCGGGTCAGGAAGATGTAGTACTGCCCGTTGATCTTGTAGAAGCGGGAGCCCTCGAGGGTGCCGACACTTGACGGTGTCGTGAACACCTGCTGCGTGCGGACCTGGGTGCGGCCGTCGGGCGAGAGCTGGGCCACATTGATGGTGGTGTTCCCGTACGCCACGTAGAGGGTGTCGTCGGTGTCGACGAGCAGCCCCGCGTCGTAGTACGGCGTGCTGATCGTCGTCAGCCTGCTCCACGGCCCCTCGACGGCGGTGGCGGTGTAGACGTACGTCCGGGCGAAGTCGATCTGGCCCAGCCAGTAGAACGTCCTGTTGCTCGGACGGTAGGCCAGCGACGATGCCCAGATCCCCCTGACGTAGCCACGCGCGCCGTTCAGGTCGTACTTGGCGCCGAAGTCGAGGACGGGCACCGAGTGACCGGCGATCTCCCAGTTCACCAGGTCGTACGAACGCAGGACGGGCGCGCCCGGTGAGTAGTGCATCGTCGAGGCCGAGGCGTAGTAGGCGCCGCCGACACGGATGACGTCGATGTCCGCGAAGTCCTGCCAGATCACCGGGTTGGCGTACGCCGGGCCGGCTGCGCGGGCCGACGCCAGGGGGAGGAGGGCGCCGGTGACCAGACCGGTGGCGGCGGCCAGCGCCCTACGGCGACCCAAATGTTGTTGAGAGCATGACAGATCCATGTGTCGTTCTCTCTGCGAGGAGCGCTTGGGTGGGGGGTCGGTCTCGGCATGTTCGAAACCGCGAACATGCATCGACTCATCGAGCATTCCGGATGATAGGAGCCCGACAGCTCCCGTCAATAGGCCTCGCATGATTCGCGCATGACAGCGAAATCTTTCGGAGACTGTGGGTGCCCGGAAGCGGTCAGCTGTCGGTCGGCGGGGCGGATGGCTCGACGATCGTGTTGACACGCTAGGGACTCTCTCTAGTATCCGTGAAATCGGCGATCCGAAATCGAGTGGAAATTTCGAACGATCAGCAAGGTGTCATAGGCATGACATCATCGTCCCAGTGCAGCTTTCATCCGCTGTCTGGCATCGCCGGTGATCACCCACGACGCCCTCACCCCGGAAAGGAACCTCACGGTGCCCGGACGACCAGGCAGACGACTGCTCGACCTCTTCGCGGCCGCCGCGCTGACGCTCACCGCGTCCTTCACGGCCTCCGCCCACTCCACCGCCACGGCCGCGCCCGGCAGCCCGGCCCTCACCCCGCCGCTCGGCTGGAACAGCTGGAACAGCTTCGGATGCGGGATCACCGAGGCGCAGGTACGCCAGGCCGCCGACGCGATGGTGTCCTCGGGCATGAAGGACGGGGGCTACCGGTACGTGGTGGTCGACGACTGCTGGTTCGACCCGCAGCGTGACGCGGCGGGTAACCTGCGGGCGAATTCGGCCAAGTTCCCGAGCGGGATGAAGGCGCTCGGGGACTACATCCACGGCAAGGGCCTGAAGTTCGGCATCTACCAGGTGCCGGGCGACCGCACCTGCGCCCAGACCGGCGGCGCCTATCCGGGGTCGACGGGCAGCAGGGGGCACGAGACCCAGGACGCCGCCACGTTCGCCTCGTGGGGCGTCGACTACCTCAAGTACGACTGGTGCTCGTCCAGCGGCACACGTGACGAGCAGGTCGCGCGGTTCACGCTCATGCGAGACGCCCTGCGCGCCACCGGGCGGCCGATCGTCTACAGCATCAACCCCAACAGCTTCCACGCCATCACCGGCGCTGCCTACGACTGGGGCGAGGTCGCCGACCTGTGGCGGACGACCGAGGACCTGCTCGACATCTGGCAGAACGGCAACGCCAACAGCTATCCGATGGGCGTCGGCAACGTCCTGGACGTCACCGCCCCGCTGGCGGCGCAGTCGGGCCCGGGCCACTGGAACGACCCCGACATGCTGGTCGTCGGTCGTCCCGGCCTGTCACTGACCGAGTCCCGCTCCCACTTCGCCCTGTGGGCGCTGCTGGGCGCTCCGCTCATGGCCGGCAACGACATCCGCACCATGTCCGCCGACGTGAGCGCGATCCTGCGCAACCCGCGGCTGCTGGCGGTGAACCAGGATCCGCTGGGTGCGGGCGGGCGCAGGGTGCGCGACGACGGCGACACCGAGGTGTTCGCCAAGCCCCTGTCCGACGGCTCCGTCGCGGTGGGCCTGTTCAACCGGGGAGCGGGCACCGCGACGGTCGCCGCCACGGCCGCGCAGGTCGGCCTCACCGGAGGGCCGTTCACCCTCACCGACCTGTGGACCGGCGGCACATCGAGCACATCGGGCCAGATCTCGGCGAGCGTCCCCGCGCACGGCGTCGCCGTGTTCCGGGTGAGCGGCGGCAGCCCGCTGACCGCCACCACCGCACGCCTGCGCGGCACCGCGTCCGGCCGCTGCCTGGACGTGGACAACGCCTCCACGGCGGCCGGGACGACGACGCTGATCTGGGACTGCCACACCGCCGCCAACCAGCTGTGGACCACGTGGACCGGCGGCGAGATCCGCGTCTACGGCGACAAGTGCCTGGACGCCTCCAACCAGGGCACCGCCAACGGCACCCGGGTCATCATCTGGTCCTGCAACGGCCAGGACAACCAGAAGTGGACCGTGCAAGCCGACGGGGCGATCCGCAACGTCCACGCCGGACTGTGCCTCGACGCCGACCAGGCAGGAACCGCCAACGGGACCCAGGTCGTCCTGTGGACCTGCAACGGCCAGAACAACCAGAAGTGGCCCCGCGCGTAAGGGACCTCGCCAACGGCACGAGGCGGCTCACCCGGGCAGCCGCCCCGGGATCCCGCTCACCACCGCGGAGTTGTTGCACGACGACACGGACAAGATCCCTCGTATGGCCCGCCCTGGTCGCGGTGCCGGTCGTCCTGAGCATGGGCGGCACGGCACTGGGCCGCGGCCGGCACGAGACCCCGCTCACGGCCTCCCACACGGCAGCCGCATCCGTCCGTCCAGCGGCCGCTAGCCCCGGATGCTGCTAGGGCCTGTCCGGCGGATCGAGTCGGAGGAAAGCAGCGGCGCTTCATCAGCGCACGTGAGCGGGGCTTGGTGCGTCTGAATGCAAGGCGGAGGAGGGCGTCGACGCGATGGGGGTCCCTCCCACTCTAGCGAAGCCGAGAGTGGGGGAGTCGGCAACCGACGACAACGCCGCAGGCAGGCGTGCCAAGCCCCGCATCTCCGGCATGATCCGCCGGACAGGCCCTAGACACCCACCCTCACGAGCGGTACGCACACGATCCAGAGCAGCGGCAAGAACCGGAGCTTCATCCTGCGGATCCCGGACGGCTACGACCGGAGCCGCCCCTACCGGCTGGTCCTCGGGCTCCACTGGCTGGGCGGCACCTCCACCGACGTCGCCACGGGCCGCACCGTGGAAACGGGCGCCTGGGCCTACTACGGCCTCCTGGAGGCGCCGGGGGCGACACCTGATCGGCACGAGGCTCCGCGGCCGGACCGGTTCTCGACCGGCCCGGCCCCGGAACCCGTCCGACACACCCGCGGACAGGTCACCGCGGCGGGACCACGTCAGGCGTCGGTCAGCTTGCGCAGGCTCGTCCGCCGCACGTCGACGCACAGCCCCTGGGCGTCGGCGACACGGCAGTGGTCGTCACCGGCCGCAAGCACCACCACCCGTGTCCCCGCCGGTAGTTGGCCGTCGGGGGCACGACCACGCTCGGGACGGTCGAAGTGGAAGGGCTCATCGACCACCAACTCGTGGGTGAAGCGGGTGGGGGCGGGCCGGACCATGTTGCTTTCAGGGACCAACGCCTCGTCGCCGAGGACGACCATCTCCGGACGAAGGACCACTCCCGGCTCGGGCCGCGTGTTCCGCTCGTCTCCGGGACGATGGTCCCTGTCCGTCACGGCACCGGCGTCTCGGCGCCCGAGACCTGCAGACTCTCGGGTGGCAGAGCGACCGGAATGACCGGCAGCATCATGCCGACGTCGATCGGTGCGGCGTGAGCCACGAGCGCACCCTCGGCGGCCAGTGCGTGCAGGTCCGGCAACTGGTACGGCTCAGCCGCCTCAAGGTCCACCTCGTAGCCCAGGTCGCCGAGGCTCGCCACCGTCATGCGGCTCATGGGGTTGCCCGGGCCCGCAATGAACGGGGACATCAACTCGTTGCCGAAGACGGTCTCCCGCCAGTGCGAATCCGCCGTTCCGGGACCGCCGAGGTTCTGGACCGGTACCGGTTGCAGTGTGCCCTCGCCGCGCAGCGCACGGTACTCGTCCATGGCGGCGCGCCCGAGGAAGGTCGGATTCGAGGTGCCGGCGTCCGCGAGCAGGCCTTTGTCGTTCCAGACGCTGCCCATGCCCGCCACATGGCCCATCTCGTGGGTGATGACGTCGTTCAGCGTGCCGTCCTGCTCCATCTGCTCCAGGTCGGCCGTGTCGAAGGACATGATGCCCTTGGCGGGGAGAAAGGCTGCGCTGCCGGCCGAGGGGGGCCGGACGTGGGTGGGGCCCGCCTGTCCCAGGATCCCGCCTGGGCCGTCGATCGGGCGCCCCTGCGCAAGGATCAGGAGATCGTCGATGACCTCGCCGTCGATCACCACGGAAGGCAGGTCGCCCACGATCACGCGCACCCAGCGGTCGGCGGCTGCGGTGAATGCCTTCTCCTGGCTACTGCTCAGCCCGCCGAGGAAGCGGACCACGATCTTGAACGGCGATGTCGTGGCGGCGAGCGCTTCGGCTCGACGGCTGTCGGCCACTGCCACATGGCTGTGATTGTTGTTCGTGGCCACAACTAACCCTCCGATTCAGGGGAATGTGGGTCATTTTTACCCTAAACGGGTGAAAGTCACGGCGCTCGTCGAAACCGCGTCCTGCGGTGCCAGGTGGCGAGATTCGAGAGCCCCGCTGTGCGGCAGCAGGTGCTGGTTGCCGTCGGCGACCTTGTTGCGGATCAGTAGCCGTAGATCATCTTGTAGGCGACCTCGGGGAGGAACTGCCCTGCCGAGGAGCCGTTTCCGACGCCGCAGTTGCCGTCGGACTCGCCTGGCGCCTTGATCCACAAGAGCATCTCGGCGCCACCGCCCAGCCGGCTGGGGGTGCCGATGCGGCGGCCTGAGGGGTTGCACCACTGGCCGTTGGAGCCGTTGCCGTTGCGGCTGGTGTCCACGACGAACGGCTTGGTGTAGCCGTAGCGGGCGCTGAGTTCGCTGTTGACGGCGTTGCCGTAGGCGGTGTTCTCGGCCGTGGTGAAGTAGTTGGAGATGTTGAGAGAGAAACCGTGGGCCTGTCGGAGGCCGGCGTTGTGGAGGCGCTGGGCCATGGTCGCGGCGCCGGCCCAGCCGGGGTTGCCGGCGTCCAGGTAGACCCAGGTGTTGGGGGACTGGCGGTTGAACTGGGTGAGGGCCCCGGTGAGCATGCTCTGCCGTTCGGTGATCTGAGCCTGCGTCATGCAGCCGTAGTCCCCGAGGGAGTCCGGTTCGAGGAGCACGACGGCCGGGCGGTTGGCGATGCCGCCGGCGAACTGTGCGATCCAGTTGGCGTAGGCGGACGGCGAAGCGGCCCCGCCGGCGGAGTGGCCGCCGCAGTAGTCGCGGTTGTAGATGTTGTAGGCGACCAGGAGGGGCAGTTTGTCCGAGCGGTCCGCCGCCCCCGCGTACGCGCCGGTGGCGGTGCCGATGGCGCCGCTCCACGATCCGAACCAGCGGGCCGTCGGGGTCTTGGCGATGGAGGCGTTGATCGCCGGTGCGCGGCCGTCGCCGGGGTTGGCGGCGACCCACCGGTTCGCGCTGGAGTCGGGGTCCACGTAGAACCCGGTGGTCATGGTGGTGGGGTCGGCCGCGTGGGCGGAAGGTGCGGCGGCGAGCGCCAGCGGCAGGGCCAAGAGCGCTGTCGCGAGGGCGCGGAGTCTGCGGCGCATGAGGTACCTCGTTTTCCTGGCAGGGATGCGTCGCACGCCCTCGTCCCGAGCGTGCGACGTGCTGAGGAAGTGCGGCCGACGAGTGTTGGGAGCGCTCCCACTGGAAGCGCTCCCAAGGGCACCGAAGGCCTTTGGGGTGTGGTCGGTATCGTGTGGCGGGCTGGGAGAGGTGTCAAGAGTTGACGTGAGATCACGTCACTCGTGCTGCACGCGGCGGGAAACGGGCTCGATATGTTCTACAGTCGGGACGGATCTGGAAGCGCTTCCAGTCCGCAGCGGCCGGGGTGGGACGCTTCGCGTCCGGCCTGACACGGAAGGGCTCATGGCTCATGGCAGACGATGCGCCGCGTAGGCACTCGACACTGGACGAGGTGGCCGAACTCGCCGGCGTCTCCCGCTCCGTGGCCTCTCGCGCCCTCAACAACGCCCCGCACGTCAGCCGTGCCAAACGAGAGGCGGTCGACCGGGCCGTGCGGCAACTCGGCTATGTGCCCAACCCGACGGCCCGCGCTCTGGCCACCCGCCAGACGGGAGCGGCCGCCCTGGTCATTTCGGGAGAGGATCCCTCGATCTTCGCGGATCCGTTCTTCGCGCAGGTGATCGTGGGGGCGTCGGCCGCTCTGGAGGAGGCCGACCTGCATCTGATGCTGTGCCTGGCCGCTTCCGACCGGGGCCGCAAGCGGGTGCAGGAGCTCTTCCGGTCCCGGGGCGCCGACGGCGTCATGCTGATGGCGCTGCGCGAGGACGATCCGCTGGCCGGCATGGCCGAGGAGACGCAGCTGCCGGTCGTGTTCGGAGGGCGCCCCGTCGGTCCGGCTCCCCGGTGGTACGTGGACGTCGACAACGTCGGCGGAGCGCGCGAGGCGACCGAGTACCTGATCTCGCGCGGCAGGACTCGCACAGCCACGATCTGCGGGCGCCTGGACACCGAGGCCGGGCGCGCCCGGTACCGCGGCTATCGGGACGCCATGCTGGCAGCCGGCCTTGAACCGTTCCCGCCGCAGGAGGGGGACTTCACTGAGCCCAGCGGAGCCGCCGCCATGGCCGCGCTGCTGGCCGACCACCCCGACCTGGACGGGGTGTTCGCCGCCAACGACAACATGGGGGCGGGGGCGCTGCGCACGCTGCGTGCGGCCGGCCGGACGGTTCCCGCCGACGTCGCTGTGATCGGCTTTGACGACCTGACCGTCGCCCAGGTCGCAGATCCGCCGCTGACCACCGTTCATCAGCCCATAGCGGCGCTTGGGCGGGAGATGGCGCGCATGCTCGTCTCGCTCATCGACGGACAGGACCCCACTCCGCTGATCCTGCCCACGCGCCTGGTCACCCGCTCGAGCGCTTGAGGGGCATGCCCCACGGAGCGCCGGCGAAGCTCGTCGGCGCCCGAGCGCGATGCCCACCCACCCGAGGGCATGCCCCACGGAGCGCCGGCCTCAGCTCAGGACGTCGTGCCGGTCACCCCTGGCGCCCCGCAGACAGGCGCCGAGTGCGACGGTCACGGCCGCGGCGCCGTAGGCCCAGGCCTGGAGCGGGAAGCCGGGCAGTATCCGGGCGGCGAGGTAGAGCACGGTGCCGGCCATGGTGACGGTCAGCCACTCCCATCGGCCGTCGAGGGCGACCAGGGCGACCAGGAGCAGGGAGTACCAGGGGTAGCTGGGCGAGACGAGGAGCAGTGCCGTGCCGGTGAGCAGCAGGGCGCCGGACCAGGGCCGGGTGGGATCACCGCGCCACCACACGTACAGGGCGGTCAGCGCGAGCAGGATCGTCACGGCCACGCCCGCGGCGGTGTCCGGCAGCAGCAGGCGCAGCAGGGCGAAGCGGCGTACGTGTCCGGATTCGTAGCCTTCCTCCTGGAGGTAGCCGGGCAGGTAGCCGAGTACCCCGACGCCTGACGCGGCGACATAAGGCAGGTAGGCGACCGCGATCGCGCCGAGGACGGCCGTGACCAGGCCCGCGATCCGCTTCGGGCCGCGCTGCCCGGCGAGGGCGCCGGGCAGCGCCAGGACGGGCAGCAGTTTCACGGCGACGGCGGCGCCGAGGAGCGCGCCCCGGCGGGCGCCGGCGCTGGCCGTGCCGAGCGCGAGGACGGTGAGCAGAACGCCGAGGGTGTCGATGTGCGCGTCGTTGACCGCTTCGAAGGGGACGGCGGGGCACCAGGCCCACAGGGCTGCCCGGGCGGGGGCCCGCTGCGGGTCGCCGCGTCGGCGCAGTACGGCGAGCAGGGCGACGGTGGTGCCGAACGCCAGCACCGCGCCCCCGACCTGGAGCGGCTTGTGGCGGCTGTCCGCCGGGGAGAGGACGTGGACGGCGAGGTACCAGCCCTCGGCGACGGGCGGGTAGATGGTGGGAACGCCCGGGCGGTTGATGCGGACGCACAGGTCGTCCCTGGTGTGGGTCAAGCCCCAGCCCTCACAGGGCCGTTCGGTGGGAAACAGCCAGGAGTCGCGCAGGTGCTTCAGCTCGGGCGCGGCCGGTGGGTGGGCGTACGGGGAGATGCCCGCGGCCTGCACACGGCCGTCCCAGGCGTAGCGGAACATGTCGTTGCTGGTGCGGGGCGGGGAGGTGAGTGCGGCCACGGCGACGGCGGCCGAGCCCGCCAGGACGAGGACGGCCGCAGCGCGCGCCGGCGCCTTGCGCACGGTCCACGCCGCGGCGGCGAACAGCGTCCAGGCGACGGCGTAACCGGCCAGCACCCGGCCGGGGTCGGTCTCGTTGTCGCCGGTGCGAAGGGTGTCGACCACGACAGCGGTGAGCGCGGCGAGAAGGGCGGTGGTGACGGCGACGGCGAGGGTCGCGCGTCGGCTCTTCGACCCGACGGGACGGCCGGGATCCGGGACGGAGGCCGGTTGAGGTTTCTCCTGGTCCCGACCGCGGGGGAGAGTGGTGTCGCTCATGCGGGGGCGGGCCCTCCGGCTGCAGTGGGTTCCGGGGCGTCGTACGGCGGTTTCGGGCGGTGCAGTTCGACGAAGGGGCGGCCGTCGGCCGTCCACCGTCCGGTGAGGATCCAGCCGGCGGCGTCCGAGGCGCGCAGCAGCGCGCTGACGCCGACGCGGGCCCAGGGAAAGGGCGGGCCGTGCCGGCCGTGGCCGTCCTCCACGCGGACGGTGAGGCGTTCGTCGACGTCGTCGAGTGCGGCCTCGGCGAGCAGGCGTCCGCCGGGTGCGGCGAGCCGGTGCAGCCGGGTGAGCAGGGCGACGGGGTCACCGCCGATGCCGATGTTGCCGTCCATGAGGAGCAGCGTGGTCCACCGCCCCTCCCTGGGCAGGCGGTCGAAGACGGACCGCCGCACAGCGGCGCCGCCTCGGCGCCGGGTACGGGACACGGCGGCCGGGCTGAGGTCCACGCCCAGCGCCGGCGTGCCCCGGGCGGCCAGCGCGGCCACCAGCCGTCCGGGGCCGCAGCCGACGTCCATGACCGGGCCGGTGCAGCGGCGCAGCACGGCCAGGTCGACGGCGTCGGCGGCGGCACACCAGCGCTCCACGTCCAGCGGCAGGAGCTCGCCCGGCCCGGGGCGCTCGGGATCCGGCAGGCGGCGCAGGAACAGCGGGCCATGGCCGGCGCGCAGCGCGCAGGCGTAGGGATCGTCCGCCCACGGCGTTCCGGGCTCCACGGCGACCGGATCATCGGCGGGCCGCGTCGAAGCCGGTCGCCAGGAGGGCGGAAGCACCGGGTGCGGCGACCGCGTGGGCGCCGTCGCCGCCGCCCGTTCGGCGAGGGCGGGCTGCGGACCGCTCGCGGCGCGGCTCATCGGGCGGTCTCCGCGAGCGAGTTGAGAACGGCACGGAAACCGGAGCCGGGCGGGCAGCACGCGGCGACCTCGGCGGCGTCGGCGGCGGTGTCCACGTCCCGGAGCACCGGAAGATCACGGATGACGAGCCGCGCCTCGGTGAGCCGGGCGCGCTGGACGGCGCCGGTGCGGCCGGTGGACATCGGCACGCCCCGCACCAGAGCCCCCGCCCGTCCCGGATCGGCGAAACCGAGACCCCAGAACCCGCCGTCGGCGGCCGGCCCGAACCAGGCGTCGCAGCCGCCGCGCCCGGCCTCGGCGAGAAGGTCCGCGGTCAGCTGTGGAGTGTCCATGCCCACCAGGAAGGCCGGACCGCCGTCGCACCTCTCGAAGGCGGCCGCGATCCGTTCGGCGAGGCCGCCCGGCACCTGGGGGACGAGGTCGAAGCCGGGCGGCAGCCACGGGCCGGGGGAGCCGTCCAGGACGAGGACGCGGCGCCGGGCGGGAGCCCGCAGCACGGTGCGGAGGGTGTCGGTGAGCGCCGCTTCGGCCAGCGCCGCCGCCTCGCGGGGCGTGTACGGCGGGGTGAGCCGCGTCTTGACCCGCCCGGGCACCGGCTCCTTGGCGATGACCAGCAGCGTGGCCGGCCCCGTGGTCGCCGTCATCGCGCGACCCCCTCGACCGCCGTGGCCGCGGCCGGACGGGCGGTGGGCTGTTCGGCGAGGACGGCGCGCATGTCGCGGACGGCGTGCCAGGTGCCGCGCCAGGTGCCGGTGACCTTCGAGCGGCCGGTGCGCGGCTGATAGGGGACGTCGGTCTCGGTCACCCGCCAGCCGGCGTCGGCGGCGCGGACCACCATCTGCAGCGGATAGCCGGAGCGCCGATCGGTCAGGCCGAGGGCGAGCAGGGCCTCGCGGCGGGCGGCGCGCATCGGACCGAGGTCGTGCAGGCGCAGGCCGGTGCGGCGGCGGACCAGCCGGGCCAGTTCCAGGTTGGCGAGCCGGGCGTGCGGGGGCCAGGCGCGGAAGGCCGTGGCGCGTCGGCGGCCCAGGACCAGGTCGGCGGCGCCGTCGAGGACGGGGCCGGCCAGCCCGGGCAGCAACCCGGGGTCGAGGGAGGCGTCGCAGTCGCAGAAGCAGACGATGTCGGCGGTGGCGGCGGACAGACCGGCGTGACAGGCGGCGCCGAAGCCGCGCCGGGGCTCGTGGACGACTCTCGCGCCGAGTGCGCGGGCGATGTCCGGGGAGCCGTCGGTGGAGCCGTTGTCGACGACGATCGCACGCCAGCCCGGGGGGATGCGGTCCAGTACCCAGGGGAGGGCGTCGGCCTCGTCGAGACAAGGCAGCACGACGTCCACGAGAGGGGAGGGGGAAGTCTCGATCACGCCGCTCACCCTACGAACTTGAAACGGACATAACGGAATTCCAGACCTTACGGATCGCTGACGTCGGCCCGCGTCGCAGGTCAGTGGCTGACAGCCGGTGCGAGACTCGGTCGTGTGAAACGCGTACTCGTGGTGGACGACGACCCCACCGTCTCCGAGGTCGTCGCCGGATATCTGGACCGGGCCGGCTTCGCGGTCGACGTGGCCGCCGACGGCCCCAGCGCCGTCCGGCTCGCCGGCGCACAACCGCCCGACCTGGTCGTCCTGGACCTGATGCTGCCCGGCATGGACGGCCTGGAGGTCTGCCGGCGCATCCGAAGGGACGGCCCGCTGCCGGTGATCATGCTCACCGCGCGGGGTGACGAAGAGGACCGCGTCCTCGGCCTGGAGGTCGGCGCGGACGACTACGTCACCAAGCCCTTCAGCCCCCGCGAACTCGTGCTGCGGGTGGAGTCGGTGCTGCGCCGCGCCGGCGCGGCGAGCGTGGACCGGACCCCTTCCGTGGAGCCCTGGCTGCGGGCCGGACCGCTCGCGATGGATCCCGTAGCCC
Organism: Streptomyces sp. NPDC051677; assembly: GCF_044453465.1. Classification (NCBI taxonomy): domain Bacteria; kingdom Bacillati; phylum Actinomycetota; class Actinomycetes; order Kitasatosporales; family Streptomycetaceae; genus Streptomyces; species Streptomyces sp. NPDC051677. The sequence goes on along the minus strand of NZ_JBITCT010000031.1, from coordinate 49,608 downwards.
GGCGCGCCACCCGCGACGGCGGCGAACTCGCCCTGACGCTACGCGAGTTCGACCTCCTGGAGTTCTTCCTGCGTAACCCCGGGCGGGCGGTGAGCCGGGAGGACCTGATGCGGCGCGTGTGGGGCTGGGAGTTCGGCGATCTGTCGACCGTGACCGTCCATGTGCGGCGGCTGCGCGAGAAGGTCGAGGACGATCCGGCCCGCCCCCGCCTGATCAGCACGGTGTGGGGGGTCGGTTACCGCTTCGACCCGCTGGGACCGGACACCGCCGCCGCGGAGGGGCCGAGCCATGACCGGTGACCTGCTGCTCATCGCGCTGTACGCGGCCGTCGGCGCGGTCGGCGCCGGACTGGCAGGCATGGCCGTTCTGCGCCTGCTGCGCAACCGGTCGGTCGCGCTGTCGCTGGCCGTGGTCGCCGCCGTCACGGTCGCGGCGATGCTCGCCGGAACCATGCTGGTGGCACAGGCGATGTTCCTCTCCGACCACGACCTGTGGGTCGTGACCATGGTGTGCGCCATGGCGGCGGCGGTCTCGCTGGTGGTGGCGCTCGTCCTGGGCCGTGGCGTCGTCCGGGGCAGCCGGGCCCTCGCCGAGGCCACCCGCGCCCTCGGGGACGACGGCAGTTTCACTCCGCCCATCGTCGCGCCCACCGCCGAACTCGCCCAGCTCAGCCGTGAACTCGCGGCCACCAGCGCCAAGTTGGCCGCCTCCCGGGAACGGGAGAGGGCCCTGGAGGAGTCCCGCCGCGAACTGGTCGCCTGGATCTCCCACGATCTACGCACCCCGCTGGCCGGGCTGCAGGCGATGGCCGAGGCGCTGGAGGACGGCATGGCGCCCGACCCTGGCGTCTACCACGCACGCATACGGTCCGAGGTGGGACGGCTCAGCGGCATGGTCGGCGACCTGTTCGAACTCTCCCGCATCCAGGCCGGCGTCCTCGCGCTGACGCCCACCCGGATGTCGGTCTACGACCTCGTCGGCGACGCCATCGCGGGCGTCGACGCACTGGCCAGGGAGCACGGAGTCCAGCTGGTCGGGCACGGTGTGGAGCCCGTGCCGGTCGAGGTCGACGGCCGGGAGATGTCCCGCGTCCTGGCCAACCTGCTCGTCAACGCCATCCGCCGGACACCGGCCGACGGCACCGTCGCGGTCTCCGCCCGCCGGGAGGCCGACAGCGTCGTGCTGGCCGTGACCGACGGCTGCGGCGGCATCGCCCCGGAGGACCTGCCACGCGTCTTCGAGACCGGCTGGCGCGGCACCGACGCCCGTACCCCGCCGGCCGGGGCCGGTCTGGGCCTGGCCATCGTGCGCGGCATCGTCGAGGCCCACCGCGGGCACGCGGCCGTACGCAACGTGCCCGGCGGCTGCCGCTTCGAGGTCCGGCTGCCGGTGGTCGCCTGAACGGGCGGACGTCACCCGGTGCGCAGCGGCGCGGTCGCGAACTCCGCCATGCCCTGCGCGAAGGTCACCTCGGGCTTCCAGCCCAGTTCCTCGCGCAGCCGACGCGAGGAGGCGGTGATGTGCCGGACGTCGCCGAGCCGGTACTCGCCCGTGACGACCGGCATCGGACCGCCGTGCTCCGCGGCCAGGGCGGCGGCCATCTCCCCGACGGTGTGGGGCTCGCCGCTGCCGACGTTGTACGCGCGTGCGGTCCCGTCCGGCAGGTCGTCCAGCCCGTCCAGTGCCGCGCGGTTGGCCAGGGCGACGTCCCCTACATGGACGAAGTCCCGCTGCTGGCCGCCGTCCTCGAAGACGCGCGGCGCCTCGCCGCGGGCGAGCGCCGAGCGGAACAGCGAGGCGACGCCCGCGTACGGGGTGTCGCGCGGCATGCCGGGCCCGTACACGTTGTGGTAGCGCAGTGCCGCCACCCGGCCGCCCGTCGCCCGCGCCCATGCGGCGGCGAGGTGCTCCTGGGCGAGTTTGGTGGCCGCGTACACGTTGCGCGGATCGGCGGGTGCGTCCTCGGCCACCAGACCGGCGGCCAGGGGCTCCCCGCACTCCGGGCACGACGGCTCGAAGCGCCCCGCCTCCAGGTCGGCCACTTCGCGCGGACCCGGCCGTACGACTCCGTGCCGCGAGCACGCGTAACGGCCCTCGCCGTAGACGACCATCGAACTCGCCAGCACGAGTCGGCGCACCCCGGCCTGCGCCATGCCGGCCAGCAGCACGGCGGTGCCGAGGTCGTTGCAGCCGACGTAGTCGGGGGCGTCGGCGAAGTCCTTGCCGAGGCCGACCATCGCGGCCTGGTGGCAGACCGCGTCGACGCCGTGGAGAGCGTCGGCCACCGCCGCCCCGTCGCGGACGTCCGCATGACGCCAGTCGACGGCTTCGGGGATCGAGGGGGCCGCGCGGTGCGCGGCGGGCAGCAGGGCGTCGAGGACGCGGACGGCGTGCCCGGCGGCGGTGAGGGCGGTGACGACGTGCGAGCCGATGAAGCCCGCACCTCCGGTGACCAGGATCAACATGCCCCGACCGTACGGCCGTACACGCGCCCGTGGGCCGCGCCACGGCGGGACGTCAGGGGTTCGTAAGCCTTTCCGTCCCGGGCCGTGACGTGGCCACGGTGAGCAGAGCGAAGGCCACGGCGAAGCCGAGCATGGTGAACACCCCCCGGGGCCAGAAGATGTGGCTGTCCAGGAACGACCAGCACGCGCCCAGGAGGACCACGGCCCCCGGCAGCACCCGCACGCCGTGCCGCCGCCCGAGCACCGCGCACGTCGCGAGCGAGGCCACGGCGAGCCCGTACACCCCGACGCGGCCCAGGTCGTCGCCGGTCGCGAAGAGCCGCCCGACCACTCCGTGCGTGCCGTGGGCGGCCACCGTGCCGGCGGATATCCCGGCCACGGCGTCGAGTCCCAGGTAGTAGGCGGCGTAGCAGAGGCACCCGGCCCAGGCGAGCACGGTCAGCGCGCCGTCGGCGTCGCGGCGCGGTCTGCCCCACAGCGGCACCAGCAGACCGAGGACGAGGAGAGGAAAGACCGGCAGCAGGGCGATGTGCAGGCCGGCCCAGTGCCCGGCTGTCATGGCCGTCAGCCGGCGCGGGTGGAGGAGACCGGCCGCCGCGAGCAGCAGGGGAGACGCGGTCACCAGAGCCGTCGTACGAAGGGTTCGCATCCGGCGACCCTACGAAGGCCCCCGGTGCCCACGGGCCCGGGCCGCAGGGGCGTAAGACATCCGTAAGCCGCCCGGAGCGTGGGCGGGCGCCGTAGGTCAAGAGGGTGGCCTGCGCCGGCCGCGGCCGTACGCCCGCACGGCGAGAGCCAGCGCCGTCACCGTCGCCACGGCCGCGAGCAGCAGCAGCCAGTTGCGCGAGTAGTCCAGCGGCAGCACCGAGGGGTTGGCACGGGGCCCCGGACGCAGCAGCACCGGCAGGGCGACCGCCGTCAGGGCGCCCGCGACCAGCAGCCCCCCACGGACCGGACCCCGCACGCCGCCGCGGACCACCGCCAGCCCGACGAGCAGGACCAGCGGGGCGATCAACGCGTCGTGCAGGACCACGGCGCCGCCCAGCCAGATCAGCACGTCCGTCAGGTCTCGCACGCCCAGCAGCAGGGACACGCCCACCCCCATGAGCGCGAGACCGCCCGCGCCGATCAGCACCCGCAGCGCCTTCGCCCTCATGCCGGCACCTCCAGTCGGCCGACCCACTTGGTCTGCAGCACGCCGGGACGGTTCGGGGCGATCAGGCGCGCCGGGTAGCCGTGGTCGGGACTCAGCTCCTCGCCGTTGAGGCGCAGGGCGAGCAGGGTGAGGGGGTCACGGGCGTGCTCGTGACCCATTTCCGAGACCCGGTAACCGCCCCGCAGCTGCAGCGACACCACCCGCACCCGTGCGTCCCGCGGGGCGCCGGCCCGCTCCAGCAGATCCGCCACGCGCACACCGGTCCAGCGAGCCGACCTGCTCCAGCCCTCCACACAGGCGATGGGCAGCTCGACCTCCCGCTGGGGCAGGGCGCGCAGTTCGTCCAGGGTGAGCGTGTACGGCCGGGGCCCCGACACCACCAGGCGGTAGTTCTCGGCGGTGACACGGGCGACCCCGGCCGCCGCGGCGGTGCGGTTGACCGGGAGCGACTGGGGGCCGTGGTCGGGATGGCGAGGCGCGAGCAGGTCGAGGTCCTTCAGCGGGGTGAAGGACTGGCCCACCGTGGTCAGGGTGACCGCTCCGACCGCCGCGCCCACCGCGGCCAGCAGCGACCGGCGGTCGGGCGCGTCCTCGGCGGGCAGGGCCAGCGTCCCCGGCGACCGCCGACTCCAGTGCGCGCGGATCTCGGGAGCCTTGACCGCGACGTGCAGCACCAGCGCGCCGACGACCAGCCAGGCGACCGCGTAGTGCACCGGCACGAACGAGAACGGCCAGGGATACCACTGAGCGGTGTTCAGCAGCCCGGTGACCAGCTCGAAGACGGCGCCGGCCACCAGCACCGCGACCGACAGACGTTCCAGCGCGTGCCGCACCGAGCGCAGCACCGGCCACTCGAACAGGCGGGGGTACACCGTCCACAGCTTCGCCGCCAGCAGCGGAACGGCGGCGATGCCGGACGCGACATGGAGGCCCTGGGTGAACCGGTAACCCCACGAGGGGCGGCTCGGCAGGTCGTCGGCCAGCCAGCCCGGCGGATGCTGCATGACGTGACTGACCAGGCCGGTGACGAAGCACACCGCGAACGCGAGACCCAGCCAGCGCCCGAGAGAGGTCGCCGTGCGGGCGTCATGGAGTCTGCCCCGGAACACCGGCGGGAGGATGCGCTGTTTCATGGCCCCATCCCACCCGCCGAAAGGCCGCGCGCGGAACGCCCGGACCCCTTACGGAACAAGGACGTCTCGCCCGGCCCGTCACCGCATGGCCCGGCAAGCGGGTGGAGACCTCACACAGGTCGTCGGGCCAGGGGGTGCCCTCAGGCGGGCAGGACGGGTCACACTGGGGGCATGACGGGCGTCGGGAGAGGTGACCCGGGGCTGTTCGGCCCCCACTCGGTGACCTGGCAGCTGCACGGCGACCCCATGATGTGGGTCGCCGGGATCCGCGCGCTCTACCTCCAGGCCCTGCACCCGCGTGCCGTGCGCGGAGTCATGCAGAACTCCGACTTCCGGCGCGACGCCTGGGGCCGGCTGATGCGCACCGCCGGCTTCGTCGGCACCACGACCTACGGCACCGCCGAGGCCGCCGAGCAGGCCGGCGCCCGCGTCCGCAGGATCCACCGCATGCTGTCTGCGACCGACCCGGACACCGGGGAACGGTACGCCGTCGACGAACCCGGGCTTCTGCTGTGGGTGCACTGCGCCGAGATCGACTCCTACCTGCACGTCCTGCGCCGCTCCGGCTACCCCCTCACCGACGCCGCCGCCGACCGCTACCTCGCCGAACACCGCGTCAGCGCCCGCCTGGTGGGCCTCGACCCCGACGCCGTGCCCGCCGACCGGGCCGAGATGGACGCGTACTTCGAGAAGATGCGCCCCGAACTCGCCGCCGGACCGGAGGCGCGCGAGGTGGACGACTTCCTGCTCCGACCGCCGACGCACCCCCTGCTCGTCCCGGCGCGCGCCCTGCTGTGGCGGCGCGTGGCGCACCTGGCGTACGCCTCGCTGCCGCCGTACGCCCACGAGCTGTACGGCAGACCGGCCCCGCAACCCGCCACCGTCACCCGGGAGTTGCGCGCCACGGGCACCCTGCTGCGCTGCGTCCCCGCACGTCTGCGGTGGCAACTCCCGCCCAAGCACATCCTGCGGGCCATGGCCAGGCTCGGCCCCGAAGCCCGCCCGGCACCGTGCAAAGTCCAGCCATAGGCCGCCATACTGGACGAGCCAGGGGAGGGCCGGAAAGCAACGGGGGCGGGGCGGCGCACTATGGCGGAGAGCAGGCTGATCCAGGGCCGGTACCGGCTGCTCGAACTGATCGGGCGCGGGGGCATGGGCGAGGTGTGGCGGGCCCGCGACGAGTCCCTCGGCCGGCACGTGGCCGTGAAGTGCCTCAAACCGATCGGCCCGCACCACGACCCGGCCTTCGGGCGCGTCCTGCGCGAGCGGTTCAGGCGCGAGGGCCGCGTCGCCGCCGGCCTCCAGCATCGCGGGGTGACGGTCGTCCACGACTTCGGCGACTGCGACGGCGTCCTCTTCCTCGTCATGGAGCTCCTGGACGGCAGCGACCTGTGCCGGCTGCTGGACGACAACGAGCGCCGGCCGCTGCCCGTCCCCGCCGTCGTGGAGATCGCCGACCAGGTCGCCGCCGCCCTCGCCTACACGCACCGCCAGGGCATCGTGCACCGCGACCTGAAACCCGCGAACATCGTGCGGCTCACCGACGGCACCGTGAAGATCTGCGACTTCGGCATCGCCCGCCTCGGCCACGACATCGGCTTCACCTCCCGCCTCACCGGCACCGGCATCGCCATGGGCACACCGCACTACATGTCACCGGAGCAGATCGGCGGCGAGGAGGTCGACCAGCGCAGCGACCTCTACTCGCTGGGCTGCGTGCTGTACGAGATCGCCACCGGGGCCCCGCCCTTCGACCTGGACGACCCCTGGGCGATCCTCGTCGGCCACCGGGACACCCCGCCCCGGCCCCCGCGCGAGCACCGCCCCGAGCTGCCCGACCACCTCGACCGGATCATCCTCGACCTGCTGGCGAAACGGCCCGAACAACGCCCCCAGGACGCCCACGACATCGTCCGGCGCATCGCCGCGGCCCGCACCACACCGGCGTACGTGCCGACCCTGGTCACCCCGCAGCCCGAACTGCGGTCGCCCGAGCCCCCGAGTCCCGAGCCTCGGCTGCCGTCCTGGACCCAGGGCATGACCACCGGCCACAAGGCCACCGGCGCCGGACTGCGGGTCGCACCCCCGGACGCCGGGGCGGCCCTGACCGGCGAGTGGATCCCCCGCCCGGTCCTCGGCGCGGTCCCCGCTCCGCCCGCGCCGGACACCCCGTCCCCGCAGGCGCTCACCGTGCTCGCCGGACGGCACAACGCCGGCCTCAGCCTGGGCCGCCTCGGCCGCTGGGCCGAAGCCGGGGAGGCACACCGGGCCGTCGCCGCCGAACGCGCGCACCTGCTCGGCCCCGACCACCCCGAGACCCTCGCCAGCCGCTACGAGGTCGCCTTCACCCTCAGCCGCACCGGACGTGCCGACGACGCACTGCGCGAGTACCAGCACGTGGCCGCCGCCCGCATCCGGGTGCTGGGCGCCGACCACGCCGACACGCTCGCCACCCGCCAGGAAATGGCCTTCGTGCTCGGCCAGTTGGGCCGTCACTTCGACGCCCACCAGGTGTACACGTCCGTCCTGGCCGCCCGGGTGCGCACGGGGGGCGCCGACCATCCCGACACCCTGCGCTGCCGCCACAACCTCGCCTTCAACCTCAGCAGGCTGGGCCGTCTGGAGGAGTCGTACCGGATGGCGGGCGAGGTGGCCGCCGCCCGCGCCCGCGTGCTGGGCCCCAACCACCCCGACACCCTCGTCACCCGCTACGAAGTGGCCTACGCGCTGGGCCAGTTGGGCCGCTGGCCGGAAGCGCTGCAGACCTACCGAGAGGTCGCCGCGGCCCGCGCGCAGGCGCTCGGCCCCGACCACCCCGACACCCTCGCCGCCCGTTACGAGACCGGCATCAGCCTGGGCCGCCTCGGCCGCAGCGCGGAGGCCCTCCAGCTCTATCGCGACCTCGTCGACGACCGCACCCGCGTGCACGGCCCGGCGCACCCCGAGACGCTGCGGGCCCGCCACGGTCTCGGCGTCAACCTCGGCCGTCTGGGCCGTTGGGAGGAGGCCCTCGCCGAGTCCCGGGACGTGTGCGCGATCCGCGAGCGCGTCCTGGGCGCCGACCACCCCGACACGCTGGTCAGCCGCCGCGAGGTCGCCGTCGGCCTGGGCTGGCTGGGCCGCTGGGCCGACGCCCTGGCCGAATACCGGCGGGTGGCCGCGGCCCGTGAGCGCGTCCTCGGCCCCGACCATCCCGACACCCTCGCCGGCCGCAGCGACGAGGCCCACTGCCTGGAACAGCTCGGCCGCGGCCAGGAGGCGGTCGAGCTCTACCGAAGGGTCGCGGTCCTGCGCCGCCACCGAGCGGCCGGCGGCGCGTAGATCCTCCTAAGGGCTGTCCCAGCCCAGTTCCGTGTAGAGCCGTCCCTCGCGGAGCCCCGTGATCGCCGCCCGCGCGTACGGCACCATCGGCTCCGGCAGCGCGTCCGCGGGCCACCAGGCCCAGCCGAGGCACTTGTCCGGCTCGAGGAGTCGTGGCTCGCCCTGCCAGCGCCGGGCGCGGAAGACGAGCTGGAGGCGTGGCCGAGTGCCGGGAGAGTCGACGACGTGCACGACATGCACCAGTTCGACGTCCTCCGCCGCGATCTCCAGGCCGGCCTCCTCCCGGGCCTCCCGGATCAGACAGGCGACGGCGGACTCCTGCTCGCAGTGGCCCGCCAGGAAGTGATGCCTGAGGGGCGCGAACGGCGAGTCGGGGTGGCGCAGGCCGAGAAGGACCTTGCCGTCGCGTTCCAGATGCAGGTGGACGCCGACGGCGTTCAGCACGGTCTGCCGTGCGGGCGGCTGCGGCGGGGGAGCGACGGGGTCGGCCCGGTGCCGGGCGAGGACGTCCGCGGCCCACGGCGCCATCGTCAGGTGCGCGGTGGTCGCCGCGTCGAAGAAGGCGAACATGATGCCCTCGGTGACGGGCAGCCGCGCGGGATCGCCGTCCCAACCGCCCAGGAAGACCTGGATGGTGTCGTCGACGACCGTGTACCGGGTGAGCCCGTCGAGGACGAGCCCCGTCTCCTCCAGCAGCTCGCGCGCGATGGCCTCCTCGGGCGTCTCGTCGCCCTCGCCGGCGCCGCCGGGCAGCGACCAGGTCCCCGGATCGTGGATCGGCTTGTGCGCGTCGCGCAGGTGGAGGAGGTACTGACCCCGTCGGTTGAGCAACAGCGCGGCCGTCTGACGGAGTTCGGGACCGGGCTCGACGATCATGGGCTCCCCCTCGAGTCCATCATGGGTGCGTTTCACCGTACTTGAGGTCATCATGATCGTATGGAAGCCGAGACCGCGTACCACGGCGACATGGGCGAGGAGTTCGCCGCCCATGTCGCGAAGAGCGTCTACAACAGCTACACCGACCGTCCGGCCATGCTGCGGCTCGCCGGTGACGTCCGGGGGCTGCGCGTGCTGGACCTCGGCTGCGGGGCGGGCCACTACGCCGCCGAGCTGCTGGGGCGGGGCGCGGCCACGGTCGTCGGCGTGGACGGCAGCGCGAGCCTGCTGCGCGCGGCGCGGGAACGGCTCGGCGACGGCGACCGCGCGACCCTGCACCGGCACGACCTGGAGGAGCCGCTCGCCTTCCTGCCCGACGGGGCCTTCGACCTCGCGGTGCTGGCGCTCGTCTACCACCACGTCGAGGCCCGGGAGCAGCTGCTCGCCGAGCTCCGCCGCGTCCTGCGGCCGGGCGGCACGCTGCTCGTGTCCACCACCCACCCCACCGGCGACTGGCAGTACTTCGGAGGCTCCTACTTCACGGAGGACCGCGTCGCCCTGCCCTTCGGCGCCGAGTACGCCCTCAGCTACCGGCGGATGACCCTGGAGACGTTCCTCGGGGAGCTGCTCGGCGCGGGGTACGCGCTGGAGGAGCTGGTCGAGCCGCGGGCCACGGAGGAGGGGCGGGCGGTCGACTCCCGCAGGTACGACAAGACCCACCGGACGCCGACCTTCCTCGCGGTCCGCCTCCGCCGACCGTGACCGGCTCCGCCCGACCACCTCTGGCCGACCTTGATCGGCTCGTGTTACGAAGAAGCATGCCTGCACACGAGGGACACGAAGGACACGAAGGACTCGAGGGACACCGCTCCTACGACGCCGTCATCGTCGGAGGCGGACACAACGGCCTGGTCGCCGCCGCCTACCTGGCCCGGGCCGGCCGGTCCGTGCTGCTCCTGGAGCGGCTGGACCACACCGGGGGCGCCGCCGTCTCCACCCGCCCCTTCACCGGCGTGGACGCCCGTCTCTCGCGCTACTCGTACCTGGTCAGCCTTCTTCCGCAGAAGATCGTGCGGGACCTGGGGCTGCGTTTTCGCGTCCAGAGCCGCACGATCTCCTCGTACACCCCCGTGGAGCGCGGCGGGCGGCCGACCGGACTGCTGGTCGGCGGCGGCGAGGCACGCACCCGTGAGGCGTTCGCGCGGCTGACGGGCGGCGAGCGCGAGTACGCGGCCTGGGAGCGTTTCTACGGCATGACCGGGCGCGTCGCCCAGCGGGTGTTCCCCACGCTCACCGAACCGCTGCCCACCCGGGACGAACTGCGCCGGCGCGTCGACGACGAGGAGGCCTGGCGGATCCTCTTCGAGGAGCCCCTCGGCGTCGCCGTCGAGGAGCGCTTCGCGGACGACCTGGTCCGGGGCGTCGTCCTCACCGACGCCCTCATCGGCACCTTCGCCGACGCCCACGACCCCTCGCTCAAGCAGAACCGCTGCTTCCTCTACCACGTGATCGGCGGCGGCACGGGCGCCTGGGACGTCCCCGTCGGCGGCATGGGCGCCCTGACCGACGCCCTCGCCGACGCCGCTCGGGACGCGGGCGCCGTCCTCGCCACCGGCCACGAGGCCGTCCGGATCGCCACGGACGGCCGTACGGCGGAGGTCGTCTACCGCACGGCCGACGGCGAGGGCGTCGCCGCCGCCCGGCACGTCCTGGTCAACGCCTCACCGCAAGCGCTCGCGGCCCTCACCGCGGACGCACCGCCGGCCCCCGCCGAGGGCGCCCAGCTCAAGGTGAACATGCTGCTCAAGCGGCTGCCCAGGCTGCGCGACAGCGCCGTCGACCCGCGTGAGGCGTTCGCCGGCACCTTCCACATCGCCGAGGGATACGAGCAGCTCGCCACCGCCCACGCCCAGGCCGCCGCCGGTGACCTGCCCGCCGCCCCGCCCTCCGAGATCTACTGCCACTCGCTGACCGACCCGAGCATCCTCGGGCCGGACCTCGTGGCGCAGGGGTACCAGACGCTGACCCTCTTCGGCCTGCACACACCCGCCCGGCTCTTCGAACGCGACAACGACGCCGCCCGCGAGGAACTCCTCAAGGCCACCCTCGCCCAGCTCGACGCCCACCTCGCCGAACCCCTCGCCGACTGCCTCGCCACCGACGCCGACGGCCGCCCCTGCATCGAGGCGCGGACCCCGCTGGACCTGGAGCGCGACCTCGGACTGCCCGGCGGCAACATCTTCCACCGCGACCTCGCCTGGCCGTACGCCCGGGAGGGCGCCGGCCGCTGGGGCGTGGCGACCCGGCACGCGAACGTCCTGCTGTGCGGGGCCGGCGCGGTGCGCGGGGGAGGGGTGAGCGGGGTGCCGGGCCACAACGCGGCGATGGCCGTCCTGGAGGCCCCGGCGGACTAGGACAGGGCCGGCGACCTCAGGAGCGGCTGCCCAGCGCTCATGGAGGGTTCCCGAATCCAAGAATCTGACGGTGTATCAGAAAAACTCTTCCGTCGTCCGGAGGACTGCGGCATCCTGCGCCCATGCAGACGGAGCTGAGCAAGCAACTGGGAGTCGAGCACGCCGTCTTCGGCTTCACGCCGTTCCCCGCCGTCGCCGCGGCCATCAGCCGCGCGGGCGGCTTCGGCGTGCTCGGCGCGGTCCGCTACACCGCCCCCGACGACCTCAAACGCGACCTCGACTGGATCGAGGCGCACGTCGACGGACTGCCGTACGGGCTCGACGTCGTGATGCCCGCGAAGAAGGTCGAAGGCGTCACCGAGGCCGATGTCGAAGCGATGATCCCCGACAGCCACCGGCAGTTCGTGCGGGACACCCTCGCCAAGTACGGGGTGCCCGAACTGGCCGAGGGCGAGGCGTCGGGGTGGCGGATCACCGGGTGGATGGAGCAGGTCGCCCGCAGCCAGCTCGACGTCGCCTTCGACTATCCGATCCGGCTGCTGGCCAACGCCCTCGGCTCCCCGCCCCCCGACGTGGTCGCCCGCGCCCATGAGCAGGGCGTCCTCGTCGCCGCGCTCGCCGGGAGCGCCCGGCACGCGCTCAAGCACAAGGAGGCGGGCATCGACGTCGTCGTGGCGCAGGGGTACGAGGCCGGCGGGCACACGGGTGAGATCGCCTCGATGGTGCTCACCCCGGAGGCCGTCGACGCGGTCGCCCCGCTGCCCGTCCTCGCCGCCGGCGGCATCGGCAGCGGACGGCAGATCGCCGCCGCCCTCGCCCTCGGGGCCCAGGGCGTGTGGCTGGGGTCGCTGTGGCTGACGACCGCCGAGGCCGATCTGCACTCGCCCGCCCTCACCCGCAAGCTCCTCGCGGCCGGCTCCGGCGACACGGTCCGCTCCCGCGCCCTCACCGGCAAACCCGCACGCCAGCTGCGTACCGAATGGACCGACGCCTGGGACGACCCGCACGGACCCGGCACCCTGCCCATGCCCCTCCAGGGCCTCCTCGTCGCCGAAGCGGTCTCCCGGATCCAGAAGTACGAGGTCGACCCGCTGCTCGGCACGCCCGTCGGCCAGATCGTCGGCCGGATGAACGACGTCCGCAGCGTCCAGGCCGTCTTCGACGACCTCACCCGCGGCTTCGAGCAGGCCGTGGACCATGTCAACCGCATCGCCGGAAGGAGCGGCCAGTGACCGGCACACCCCCCGCGGGCTTCTGGGCCCAGGCCACCGCCGACCCCGACCGCATCGTCCTGATCGCGCCCGACGGTCAGGAGTGGACCGCGGGACGTCTGCACGCCGCCGCCAACCGGCTCGTGCACGGCCTGCGCGCGGCGGGGATGCAGCGCGGCGACGCCTTCGCCGTCGTCCTGCCCAACTCGGCCGAGTTCCTCACCGCCTACCTGGCCGCCACCCAGGCCGGCTTCTACCTCGTCCCCGTCAACCACCACCTCGTCGGCCCCGAGATCGCCTGGATCGTCTCCGACTCCGGCGCCAAGGTGCTGCTCGCACACGAGCGTTACGGGGACCAGGCGTCCCGCGCCGCCGACGAGGCCGGCCTGCCCGCCGGCCACCGGTACGCCGTAGGGAAGTTCGAGGGCTTCCGGCCGTACGCCGAACTCCTCGACGGGCAGCCGGAGTCGGCGCCCGCCGACCGCACCCTCGGCTGGGTCATGAACTACACCTCGGGCACGACCGGACGCCCGCGCGGCATCCGGCGCCCGCTCCCTGGCAAGCTGCCCGAGGAGGCGTACCTCGGAGGCTTCCTCGGCATCTTCGGCGTCAGACCGTTCGACGACAACGTCCACCTCGTCTGCTCGCCGCTCTACCACACGGCGGTGCTCCAGTTCGCGGGCGCGTCCCTGCACATCGGCCATCGTCTGGTCCTGATGGACAAGTGGACGCCCGAGGAGATGCTCCGCCTCATCGACGCCCGGCGCTGCACCCACACCCACATGGTCCCGACCCAGTTCCACCGCCTGCTGGCCCTCCCGCAGGACGTGCGCACGCGGTACGACGTCTCATCCATGCGGCACGCCATCCACGGCGCCGCGCCCTGCCCGGACCATGTGAAACGGGCGATGATCGACTGGTGGGGCGCCTGCGTGGAGGAGTACTACGCGGCCAGCGAGGGCGGCGGCGCCTTCGCGACGGCCGAGGACTGGCTGAAGAAGCCCGGCACGGTCGGAAAGCCCTGGCCCATCAGCGAGTTGGCGATCTTCGACGACGACGGCAACCGCCTCCCGCCGGGCGAACTCGGCACCGTGTACATGAAGATGACGACCGGCGGCTTCGCCTACCACAAGGACGAGGACAAGACGCGCAAGAACCGCATCGGCGACTTCTTCACCGTCGGCGACCTCGGCGTGCTCGACGAGGACGGCTACCTGTTCCTCCGGGACCGCAAGATCGACCTGATCATCTCGGGCGGCGTCAACATCTACCCCGCCGAGATCGAGTCCGCGCTGCTCGCCCACCCCGCCGTCGCCGACGCGGCCGCGTTCGGCATCCCGCACGACGACTGGGGCGAGGAGGTCAAGGCGGTCGTCGAACCGGCCCCCGGGCACGAGCCCGGCCCCGACCTCGCCACCACGCTCCTCGACCACTGTGCCGACCGCCTCGCCGGCTACAAGCGCCCCAAGTCCGTCGACTTCATCGCCGAGATGCCCCGCGATCCCAACGGCAAGCTGTACAAGCGGCGGCTGCGGGAGCCGTACTGGGAGGGGCGGGAGCGGCCCGTGTGAGGCCGGTCAGGGGCGGACTCGGGGAAAGGCGTCCAGCGCTCCGGGGAGATCGGTGGCGTCGGTGCCGATCTTCCGGTAGACGGAGGAGAGCAACTGCCGTACGCCCTGTTCGGTGAGGCGCAGTTCCTTCGCCACCACGGAAACCGGGTGCCCCTGGACCGTCAGTTCGGCGGTCCGGCGTTCCTGAGCGGTGAGCGTGTCGGTCTGCCCGTAGCGCAGGGGGAGCGGTCGCAGTCCGGCTGCGGAGAGCTCCTCCCTGGCGCGGGCGGCCAGCGTCTCGGCGCCGCAGTGCACGGCGCTCTCCAGGCCCTGGTAGAGCCGGTTCGCGGCCTCCTGCAACCGGCCGTTGCGGGACAGGGCGGCGCCGTGACCGACCAGCGCACGGGCCAGCTCGTATGAGGCGGGCGACTGTTCCAGGTGTTCCACGGCCTGAGCGTGCAGGTCCTGCGCCGCCGGTCCGGCGGTCACCTCCGCCTCCACGTGGAGCGCCTGCCCGATCACGGAGGCCGCACCGAAGTCCCGGGCCCGCTTCACGGCGTCCCGGGCGAGCGAGAGCGCCCGATCGGGGTCGGTGGAGGCGACGGCGTGCGCCAGGTTCAGCTGCCAGCGACACCAGGCGGGATTGCGCCAGGCCCGCCCCTCCAGCCACTCCCCGACGGCGGACAAGAGGTGCTCCGCCTCGGTGTTCCGCCCCTCCGCCATGAGCAGCTCGGCGTACACCGTGCGGGGATCGGGGTAGATGACGGCGTTCGGGACCACCTCGCCGTAGTGGTACTCGTCCGCGATTTCCCGCGCGTCGGCGGTGCGGCCACGGGCCAGCAGAGTCTGGATGAGGATGCCGATGGCGAACCACTGGGCGGGCACCGCCCCCTCGACCTTGTCGGCGGTGCGCAGTCCCTCCCGAGCCAGCTCCTCCGCGTCGGTCAGGCAGCCGCGACGGTAGCGGATATAGCCGTAGAGGGTCTGCCCGACGGCGAGGTGGGAGCCGCGCCAGCCTTTCGTCTCGCACTCGGCCATGCCCGTGGTGAACAGTTCCTCGGCCCGTCGTGGCTGGTCGCAGTACATGAACACGAGGGCGACCGAGACGGGCACCTCGAAACCCCGGTTCTCGTCGGTCCAGCTCAGTCCGCCCCGCAGGGCTTCCTCGGCGGTCGCCAGGACGGTCTGCCGGGGCTCGCCGCGCAGCATCCCGTCCCAGGCCCGCAGCCCCAGGATGTACCGTTCCTCCAGGCCCCGGCCAGGCAGCCGCTCGGCCAGCCGCGCCAACCGGCGTGAGCGGGTGGGCGCGTCGGGCTCGTCCGTGCGGAACGAGCTCCAGACGAAGTGATCGGCCTGCATGCGCAGTCGAACGCGCGGGTGGGTGGTCTGCCGTGCCTCGTCGTCGGCGACGGCCGCGGCCTCGGCCAACTGGTCGGTGTGGGCCAGCGCCTGTGTCAGCCGGTAGACGATGGAGGCGCGCAGGCCGGGATCGACCTCGCGTTCCGCCCGCGCCTCCCGGAGATGGGCGACCGTGGCCGTCGGTTCGATCAGAAACGTCGAGCCCGCCAGCTCGTGCAGGAGCGCGGCACGGTCCTCCGGGAGCGGGGGCTCCTGCAGCGCTCGGGCCAGCATGCGCCGGGCGGCCTCCGGGGAGCCGGCCCGCAGGCACTCACGGGCGGCCTCGCGGAGGCATTCGACCACCTCGGGCCTGCCCTCGCACGGAACCTCCAGCAGGTGCCGTGCGGCCTCGGCGGGACCGAAACCCGCCGCACGGACGGTCAGCGCGGCGGCGTTGTGCAGGCCGACCCGGAAGGCGGGCTGGATGGACCGGTAGATCGTCGTCGCGATCAGTGGGTGAACGAAGTCGAGGCCCCCGCCGGGTCCGTGGCCCTCGGCCACGATCCGGGCGGCACGCAGGCTCCCGATCGCCTCGGTGGCGGCCTCGCTGCCGATCACCGCGATGCTGGCGGCGAGCTCCGGTGAGAACGGCGCACCCAGCACGGCTGCGGCGTGCGCGAAGCGGACGGTGGTCGTGCCGAGCTTCTGCAGACGTGCGATCAGTCCCGGGCCCTTGACCGCCGAGGCGACGTCCCGCATCGCGGGCAGGTCGTCCTGGGTGCCCTTCAGATTGCGTTCGCCGAGTCCGATGGCGAGTTCGACGGCCTCGAAGGGGCTCCCGCCGGTCACCGTCCAGCACTCGTCGCAGAAGTCGTCCTCGGCGCCGTCCCCCACTTCGCTCCTGACGATGCGGGCCACGCCGGCGGCGGTCAGCGGCTTCAGGGCGCACGGGCGGTTCCCGTGGTGTGCGACGAGAGCGCGGAAGGCGGTCGCCTCGGGCGGCAGTTCGTGCGGCCGGTAGGCGACGATGATCAGGAGCGGCAGGTCCGCGGCCCGTGGCGCGAAGGACGCGAGCCAGTTGAGGGACTCGACATCGGCCCAGTGCAGGTCGTCCAGGAGCAGGACCACGGGAGCCTTCGACACGGTGAGCCGGGTCATGACCCAGTCGAGACCGTCACGCACTCCGGTCGGGTCCGGTGTGTGGGCGGTGTCCGTCGCCTCCAGACCGAGCGCGGCGGCGACGATGTCGTACCAGCTCCCCAGGAATGCACGGCGTTGTGTCTCGTCCATCGCAGCCAGCGTGGGCTGGGCGAGCTGGCGCACCACGCGGAACGCCAGCTCCTGTTCCGTCTCGCCGCCCCGCCCGGAGAGCACCGTGAATCCGTGCGCCGCGGCTCGTGTGCGCGCTTCGGCCATGAGCGCGGTCTTCCCCAGCCCGGCTGCACCGGTGAAGGCGAGCAGTCCGCCGGGCTGCGCCCGCGGCACCCCTTCGACGGCGCGGCCGAGGCCCGACAACGCGGAGTCGAGCGCCTGGAGTTCCCGGTGGCGCTCGACCAACGGGCGGGGTTCGGTGATCGGCTGCCACGACCCATACGCCATGTGCCCTACCGCTTCCTGTCGTTGTTCCTCGGAGGACAGCACTGAGCGTACGCGCCTGGTGCACAACCGGTGACGGCGTTAGGGTGCGAGGATGACCGAGAAGGGTGAATCCTTCGCCGGGTCGGTTAGGTAGCCCTTCCTGCTGGGTAGGCGGTTTCGGATGGCACACACGGATGTCCGGGCGCGACCGAGGTGTCCGCGTAGCGCGGCACCGAGCGGGACCAGTGGTAACACCCACGGATCCAGCCGATCATGCCGTTCACGTAGCAGACCCCGGCGGGGCTCAACTCCGGGTGGATCTCCTCGCAGAGCCTCTCGAACTCCCTGATCGTGCCGTTGATCTGCCGGATGGCCAGCATGACGGCCGCCGGCAGGGAGCACTGGTGCGTGCGCTGATGGGCGAGGGCCAGATTGATCATCTCGCCTGCCTGCTGCTCCTTCACGGCCGAGAAGAGGTCGGCCGTCCACACCGCCGCGTCGACCGACAGGCGCCGCAGACGCCGCAGCACGGGGTGATCGATTTCCTCGGGGGCCAGTTCACCGCCGTGCGCGGCCTCGTACAGGGGGTAGAAGGGCTCGACCCCCGCGGTCAGCGAACGGATCGAGTTGCACAGTCCCATGCCCACCGGGAACGGATGCGCCTGCGCCACCGCCTCGTACAGCAGGCCGTGCACGTACTCGCGGCTCTTCCAGGCCCACCGCTCGGCCTGGGCGGGGGTGCACCGCGCGCGTACCCGCCGGTGGAGATCGGCCAGGGCCGCCCCCAGCGGGGTGCGGGGTGGTTCGCCGTCCCGCAGGATTGCGATGCTCTCGCACAGCATGGGCAGCAGCAGCGCCGGGGACTGCCGCCCGATTTCCTCCGCCCGGTCGTCGAAGACGAATTGATAGGCGATCTGGTCGGCCACGATCTGGAGGATGCCGGAGTCCACGGTCGGGCTGTTGTAGGACGCGAGTTGGGCGGGCCGGGTGTAGCCGATCATCGCCGCCACTTCCGGTTCGTCGGTCAGGCCCCACTTGCGCAGCCATGCGTCGACTCCGGCGACCGCCTCGGATTCATGGCGATTCCGCAGGAACGGGTACGGCATGTAGAGGTGGTCGTCGATCAGCTCTTTCAGGCTGGCGGCCCGCATTTCCTCTTGGGGGGCGAGCGTGGCTTCCTCATGCGTGGTCGACACCGCTGTCACCGGCCCTTCGGGAATCCTGTACGGGGTGTGCAGCGGTTTCCCGGCGGGTGCAGGAACCCGGGTGGGGCGACGTGCCGATCGGCACGCGTGCGCGCGGTTCGCAGATCATCACCAGAGACCTCGGCCCCAGCGTCGCCCCGGGACGCGGGGGTGCGACGGGGCCGGGCAGATGGGTCAGGCGCCAGCGGGCGGCGACGGTGACGAGGGCCACTGTGGTCTCCGTCATGGCGAAGGCGTCGGCGATGCATTTGCGGCTGCCCGTGGCGAACGGGAGCATCGCATGGTGCGTCGCGGTGGCGGCCCGCCCCGGCGACCAGCGCTCAGGGAGGAACCGATCGGGATCGGGGAACCACGCGGGATCGTGGTGCAGCAGGTAGGGGCTGTACACGAGGGTGGCTCCCTGAGGGAGGCGCAGGCCGGCGAGTTCGGTCTCCTTGGTGGTGATGCGCGTGAAGAGCCAGCCGGGCGGCGAGTGGCGCAGCGTCTCGGTGATGACGCATCGGGCGTGCACGAGGCGCGGCAGGTCGTCGGGCCCCGGCCGCTGCCGTTCGGCGAGCACGGCGTCGATGTCGGCGTGCAGACCCCGCTCCGCCTGCGGATGCTGTGCCAGGAGGCTGAACGCGGAGGCCAGACACAGGGCGGTGCTCTCGGAGCCGGCCAGCAGGAGCGAGACGAGGTGATCGTGGACTTCCTGCTCGGTGATCGCCGTGTCTGAGCCGGTGGCGCGGGTGGCCGCCAGCAGGGTCCCCAGCAGGTCGTCGCGGGGGGCGCCCCGGCGGCGCTCGGCGATGGCGGCGTCGATGATCGCGTGCACGCGCCCGACCGCCCGACGGTAGCGACGGTTCGCGGGCGAGGGAACGCGGAACAGGGCGTCGACCGGCACGACGGTGCGGACGAACAGCCCGCGGACGATGTCCGCGAGACAGCGCCGCACCTCGGCGGCCGTCGCGGCGTCGAGCGAGTCGGAGAACAGGACACGGCTGATGATCCGTGTCGACAGGGCCATCATGGCCGCGCTGACGTCGACCTCCTGCCCGGCCTGCCAGTCGCGGCACACCGCCTCGGCCTCCTCGGCCATCAGCTCCGTCTGATCGGGGAGGCGGGACGGGATGAAGGCGGGTTGCAGCAGCCTGCGCTGACACCGGTGTTCCTGGTGGCGGCTCGTGACGACGCCGTTGCCCATCAGCAGGCGGAGCCGGTCGAAGAGCGGGCCCCCCTTGTCGAAGGTGCGCGAGTCCCCGAGCAGCCGGTGGACCAACTCCGGGTGGCACACCATCCAGGCGCGCTGGGGGCCCAGTCGAATCTCGACCAGATCTCCATGCGCGGGCAAAGAATTCAGAAATGCCAACGGGCGACGGTACAAGGCGATACCGTGGCCGAGGAATGGGAATATGCCTGGCGCAGTACCCACCCTCCATGCGCATTCCCGTTCAGGCACAGCGTTGCTCATTGAATACCCCCTGCCTCATACAGCACTCGAAAATCAATGGACGTTGCACTGACTTGGCGCCTGAGTCATGTTCTGCCCACTCCGCACGGGTGTCGTTTACCGTGAATCCTTTCTGCAGGGGGGCGCACGGGAGCGCGCAGGAGCATGAGAAGCATTTCGCCGAGGGGACATTCCCGGCGGTTCACTCCCGTTCCGCGTCGACCTCCGCCTCGTAGGCGAGCAACGTGTCCACGAACAGCCTTCGCTGATGGGGCGTCAGCGGGGCCAGGGCCCGGCGCCAGGCCGCCGCGCCCGGGGCGAGCCAGGCGGAGATCGCGGGTTCATGGGCGTCCGCGATGGCGACGATCCGGCGGCGGCGGTCTCGCTCGTCCTCGCGGCGCTCCAGAACGCCCTTCCGGTTGAGGTCGCCGATCAGCAGGCTCACCGTGGTCGGGGCGACCTCCAGGCGTGCGGCCAGTTCGTTGACCGTCATCGGTCCGTCGAGGAGCAGGTACGCCAGCAGGGAGAGATGACGCGGGGCCAGCGAGAAGGCCCGCAGCGCCTCGGGCACGGGGATCCGCTTCGCCCTGCCCACGAGTCGCGGCATGAGCAGCAGCAGCTCGCGAACGCTCGCCTCGACACCGGTGTCGTCGGCGTCGGCGCCGGTGGCGTCGTCACCTGTGGCGCTGGACATGGACATCCGGCACTCCTCGCGTTACCTTTGATGTCAAAGCTACTTTGTTCCGCTAGTTGAACCGACCGTCATGGTACGCACCGCGCGAAACGGAGATCCGCATGCCGCACTACACCGTCCACATCAGCGAGGACGCCCTCGACGGGACCGTCGAGGCGAAACTGATCGGCGCCCTGGCCGACGCCGTCGGCTCCGTCTACGGGGATCGGCTGCGCGGCCTCGTCGGCGTCGACCTCATCGGCATCCCGCGTCACCGGCGTGGCATCGGCGGCCTGCCCACCGACAAGGTCGCCCCGCAGCTCACCCTCAGCATGCGCGAGGCCGCCTACCACCTGCCCCAGGTGCCGGACGCCCCGGCCCGCCTGATCGGCGCCACGGCCGACGCGGTGGCAGCCGTCCTCGGCGAGAGCATCCGTGAGCAGACGATCGTCAGCGTCGTCGGGGTGCCCGACGGCCGGACGGGAGTGGCGGGCGCGGTGGCGTGACCCCTCGGGGGCGGGCCCGCGACTTGACCTGCCCGGGCCGCCCCCCGAGGATCATGAGGCATGAGGCCCGGACATGGCAGTACGGTCGACGGGGTGCTGCGGCGCAGCGCCCGCCGCACCCCGGCACGCGTGGCGGTCGAGTACCACGACCGCACCTGGACCTACGAGGAACTCGACGAGGCCGTCTCGCGGGCGGCGGGCGTCCTGCTCGGCGAGGGGCTCGCCCCCGGCGACCGGGTCGCCGCCTACGGCCACAACTCCGACGCCTATCTCATCGCGTTCCTGGCCTGCGCCCGCGCCGGCCTGGTCCACGTCCCCGTCAACCAGAACCTCACCGGCGACGACCTGACGTACATCGTCGGCCAGTCGGGCAGCGCACTGGTCCTCACCGACCCGGACCTGGCCGGGCGACTCCCCGACGGAGTACGGCGGTTGGCGCTGCGCGACGCCGACGACTCGCTCCTCTCCCGACTGCCCGTGACCCCCGCGTACGACGGCCCCGAGCCGCGCGCCGAGGACCTGGTGCAACTCCTCTACACCTCGGGCACGACGGCCCTGCCCAAGGGCGCGATGATGACCCACCGCGCCCTGGTGCACGAGTACCTCAGTGCCATCGCCGCCCTCGACCTGAGCGCCGGCGACCGTCCGGCGCACTCCCTCCCGCTCTACCACTCGGCGCAGATGCACGTCTTCCTGCTGCCGTACCTCGCGGTCGGGGCCACCAACATCGTGCTGGACGCACCCGACGGCGACCGCCTCTTCGATCTCATCGAGGCGGACCGCGTCGACAGCCTCTTCGCCCCGCCGACGGTGTGGATCGCGCTGGCGAACCGCCCCGACTTCGCCGACCGTGACCTGAGCGGGCTGCGCAAGGCGTACTACGGCGCGTCGATCATGCCGGTGCCCGTCCTGGAGCGGCTGCGCGAGCGCCTGCCCAAGCTGGGTTTCTACAACTGCTTCGGCCAGAGCGAGATCGGCCCGCTCGCCACCGTCCTCGCCCCCGACGAGCACAAGGGCCGCATGGACTCCTGCGGGCGCACGGTCCTGTTCGTGGACGCCCGGGTCGTCGACGACGACGGCGCGGACGTCCCCGACGGCACACCCGGTGAGATCGTCTACCGGTCCCCGCAGTTGTGCGAGGGCTACTGGGACAAGCCCGAGGAGACCGCCGAGGCCTTCCGCGACGGCTGGTTCCACTCCGGCGACCTCGCCGTCCGCGACGCCCACGGCTACTTCACGATCGTCGACCGGGTGAAGGACGTCATCAACTCCGGTGGCGTACTGATCCCCTCACGCCAGGTCGAGGACGCGCTGTACACCCACGACGCCGTCGCCGAGGCCGCAGTGATCGGCCTGCCCGACGAGAAGTGGATCGAGGCGGTCACGGCCGTGGTCGTCCCCCGTGGCGAGGTCACCGAGGACCAGCTCATCGCCCACGCCCGCGAGAAGCTCCCGCACTTCAAGGCCCCCAAACGCGTGCTCTTCGTGGACGAACTGCCACGCAACGCCAGCGGCAAGATCCTCAAGCGAGAGCTGCGGGACCGGTTCGGACCTCTCGCCGAGGAGAACTCCGTTGCGGACGGGCGCGGACCGCGGTGAGGATCAGGGCATGCCGACCTTCACCGCCTCCGACGGGACCGAACTCGCCTACCACGTGCGGGGCGAGGGCGAGCCGCTCGTCGTCCTGCCCGGCGGTCCCATGCGGGCCTCCGCCTACCTCGGCGACCTCGGCGGTCTCACCGCTCACCGCCGGCTGATCCTCCTCGACCTGCGCGGCACCGGTGACTCCGCGGTCCCGGCGGACCCGGCGACCTACCGTTGCGACCGGCAGGTCGACGACGTCGAGGCGCTGCGCGTCCAGCTGGGGCTGGAACGGATCGACGTCCTTGCCCACTCGGCGGGCGGCAGCCTGGCCATGCTGTATGCGGCACGGTACCCGGACCGCGTCTCCCGGCTGGCGCTGATCACCGCCACCCCGTGGGCCCTGGGCCGGCCGGCCACGGCCGAGGAGCGGCTGGAGGCGGCCCGGCTGCGCGCGCACGAGCCGTGGTTCGCGACGGCCTTCCCGGCGTTCGAGGCGTGGCTCACGGGTGAGGGCGATCCCGACTGGGCGCTCGTCGGCGCCTTCTTCTTCGGCCGGTGGGACGACACCGCCCGGGCCCTCGACGCCGCCGCCGACGAGCAGACCAACATCGAGGCGGAGGGGCTCTTCCTCGACCCGGCCGCCTTCGATCCAGCGGCCCTGCGCACCGCCCTCGCGGACGTGACCGTCCCGGTCCTCGTGCTGGCCGGCGAGGTGGACGGCGGGCCCCGGCCCGAGGTCGCCCGGCTCGTCGCCGACGCCTTCCCCGACGCGGAGCTCGCCGTGCAGCCCGGGGCCGCCCACCACCCGTGGCTGGACGACCCGGAGTGGTTCGTCCGCCGTACCGTCGCCTTCCTGGAGGCGGGTCAGCCGCTCTCCGCGGTGGCCACCTCCCGCGCCCAGCGGTAGTCGGCCTTGCCGCTGGGCGAGCGGCGGATGGACTCGGTGAGCACCAGCTGGCGCGGG
Organism: Streptomyces sp. NPDC051677; assembly: GCF_044453465.1. Lineage (NCBI taxonomy): Bacteria > Bacillati > Actinomycetota > Actinomycetes > Kitasatosporales > Streptomycetaceae > Streptomyces > Streptomyces sp. NPDC051677. The sequence continues at coordinate 26,205 of NZ_JBITCT010000031.1, read as the reverse complement.
ACCTTGTAACCGGCGAGCCGGGTACGGCAGTGACTCTGGATGTCCTCCAGAGACGGCAGCGGGGCGCCCGCCCGCACCTGCACCACGGCCGCCACATGGTTGCCCCACGTCGGGTCCGGCACCCCGGCCACCAGGGCGTCGTACACGTCCGGATGGGACTTCAGGGCCTGCTCGACCTCCTCGGGGTACACCTTCTCGCCCCCGGTGTTGATGCACTGCGAGCCCCGCCCGAGGACGACGACCACGCCGTCCTCGTCGACGGTCGCCATGTCGCCGAGCAGCACCCAGCGCTCGCCGTCCTTCTCGAAGAAGGTCTCGGCCGTTTTCACCGGGTCGTTGTAGTAGCCGAGGGGCACATGGCCGTGCTGGGCGACCCGGCCGACCTCGCCCGGCGCGACCGGCTCGTACGTGGCCGGATCGACGACCTGCGTACGGGAGTTGACCCGGACGCGGAAGCCGCGCTCCGGTCCGGAGTCCTCCGTCGCCGTGCCGTTGAAGCCGGACTCCGAGGAGCCGAAGTTGTTCAGCAGCATCGCGTTCGGCATCAGCGCCCGGAACTGGCGGCGGACCGTGTCCGACATGATCGCCCCGGACGAGGACACGCTGAACACCGACGAGCAGTCCGTGCCCCGCAGGGGACCCTCGAGTGCGTCGATCAACGGCCGCAGCATCGCGTCGCCCACCAGGGAGATGCTGGTGACCTTCTCCTTCTCGATCGTCCTGAGCACCTCCTCGGGCACGAACTTGCGGTGGATCACCACGCGTTGGCCGAAGTTGAAGCCGATGAAGGAGGTGAGCGTGGACGTGCCGTGCATCAGCGGGGGCGTGGGGAAGAAGGTGATCCCCGTACCGCCGGCCGCGACCCGCTCGGCGATCTCCTCCGGCTTCTTCACCGGTTCCCCGGTCGGCGAGCCGCCCCCCAACCCCGAGAAGAACAGGTCCTCCTGACGCCACATCACCCCCTTGGGCAGGCCGGTCGTGCCCCCGGTGTAGATGATGAACTGGTCGTCGCCCGAGCGGGCCGGGAAGTCGCGCTCGGCGGAACCGCTCGCCTCGGCCTCCGCGAAGGAGGTGATGCCGTCGCCCGCCGGCCCCACCCGGACGAGGTGCTGCAACGCCGGCGTCTGCGGCAGCGCCGCCGCCACCCGGTCCGTGAACTCCGCGTCGAAGACGAGCGCGACCAGGTCCGCGTCCCGGTAGAGATAGACCAACTCCTCTTCCACATAGCGGTAGTTGACGTTGACCGGCACGATCCGGGCCTTCAGACAGCCCAGCACCGTCTGCAGGTACTCGACGCCGTTGTACAGGTGCAGGCCGAGATGCTCGCCGGGGCGCAGCCCGCTGTCCAGGAGGTGGTGGCCGATGCGATTGGCGGCGGCGTCCAGCTCCGCGTAGGTCAGCCGGCGTTCCGCACCCGTGCCCGGATGGTCGACGTACACGAGCGCCTCGCGGTCGGCCGCCACGTCGACGACCGACTCGAACAGGTCGGCAAGGTTGTACTCCACCGCTCCTCCTGACCTCACGGGGCCTGGTTCTCCCTACGGTTCGCCGGTCATCAGAGCAAAGGGCGCAGCAAGTGGGAAGGGTTCCCGCGAAGAAATCTGACTGACTGTCAGAAAACCCTTGAACTGCCATCACGCCTCCTGCAACCTGTTCTCGTTCTTTCCGAGGGGAGATCTGCGATGGGCGGTACCGAACACCTCGCCGTGCGGCGCGAAGGCGCCACACTCGTGATCACGCTCAACAGGCCCAAAGCCAGGAACGCGCTCTCGATCGCCATGCTCGTCGGCCTGTACGACGGCTGGCTGGAGGCCGACGAGGACGACTCGGTCCGCTCGATCGTGTTCACCGGCGCGGGCGGCGCGTTCTGTTCCGGCATGGATCTCAAGGCCCTCGCCGGTCAGGGAATGGAGGGGGAGCAGTACCGCGACCGGCTCAAGGCCGACCCCGACCTGCACTGGAAGGCGATGCTGCGCCACCATCGCCCCCGCAAACCGGTGATCGCCGCCGTCGAGGGCTATTGCGTCGCGGGCGGCACCGAGATGCTCCAGGGCACCGACATCCGGGTCGCGGGCGAGTCCGCCACCTTCGGCCTCTTCGAGGTGCGGCGCGGTCTGTTCCCGATCGGCGGCTCCACGGTCCGCCTGCAACGCCAGATCCCGCGCACCCACGCCCTGGAGATGCTGCTGACCGGCCGGCCCTACACCGCCCGGGAGGCCGCTGACATCGGCCTGGTCGGGCATGTCGTCCCCGACGGCACCGCGCTGGAGAAGGCGCTGGAGATCGCCGAACGGATCAATTCATGCGGCCCGTTGGCGGTCGAGGCCGTCAAGGCGTCGGTGTACGAGAGCGCCGACCTCACCGAGACGGACGGACTCGCCGCCGAACTCGCCCGTGGCTGGCCGGTGTTCGACACGGACGACGCGAAGGAAGGCGCCCGCGCCTTCGCGGAGAAGCGGGCGCCGGTCTACAAACGCGCGTGACGCTCCGCTGGGTGAGCGGTCGGCAGCGCCGTTCGCCGTGCTGCGGGTCCGTCGTGGCTGGTCGCGCCCACACGGCCCAGCCGCCTGCGTCACCCGCCCCGCGCCCCTCTCGGGGCGCTCCAGCCGACCCCGGCTTCCCAAGGAGGCAGCCCTCGATGCCCGAGGTTCTCAAAGCTCCGCTCGTCGTCGAGTTTCCGTTCACCCGGTCCGTCGGGCCCGTCCAGAGCGCCTTTCTCACCGGCCTGCGCGAGCGCGTCGTCCTCGGTGTGCGGACCGCCGACGGCCGCGTCCTCGTCCCGCCCGTCGAGTACGACCCCGTCACCGCCGAGGAGATCCACGACCTCGTGGAGGCCGCCCCCACCGGCACGGTCACCACCTGGGCCTGGAACCATGCCCCCCGCCGGGGCCAGCCGCTCACCACCCCCTTCGCCTGGGTGCTCGTCCGCCTCGACGGCGCCGACACCGCCCTCCTGCACGCCCTCGACGCCCCCGGCCCCGACGCCGTCCACACCGGGATGCGCGTCCGGATCCGCTGGGCTGAGGAGCGCACCGGCGCCATCACCGACATCGCCTGCTTCGAGCCGTACGACGGCGCAGCGGCCGAACTCACCGGCAGAACCGGCGCGTTCGAGGAAGCGGTGAGCGGCATCGTCGCCCCCGCCCGGCTCGACTACACCTACTCGCCCGGCCGGGCCCAGACCGCCTACATCAACGCCCTCGCCGACCGCAGGAACGTCGGCGAACGCTGCCCGTCCTGCCGGAAGGTGTACGTGCCGCCCCGGGGCGCCTGCCCCACCTGCGGGGTCGCCACGGCGGAACAGGTGGAGGTGGGTCCCGGCGGCACCGTCACCACCTTCTGCATCGTCAACATCAAAGCGAAGAACCTCGACATCGAAGTCCCCTACGTCTACGCCCACATCGCCCTCGACGGCGCCGACCTCGCGCTGCACGGCCGGATCGGCGGCATCCCCTACGACCAGGTGCGGATGGGACTCAGGGTCGAACCCGTGTGGACGCAAGGCGGCCGTTACCCGGACCACTACCGGCCGACCGGCGAACCCGACGCGGACTACGACCAGTACAAGGAGTTGCTGTGAGCAGGGACATCGCCGTCGTGGCCTTCGCGCAGACCGACGTCCAGCGCACCACCGACGAGCTCTCCGAGGTCGAGATGCTCATGCCGGTCCTGCACAGCGTCCTCGACCGGACCGGCCTGAAGACCGCCGACATCGACTTCACCTGCTCAGGCTCCAGCGACTACCTCGCCGGCCGCGCCTTCTCCTTCACCCTCGCCCTCGACGGCGTCGGCGCCTGGCCGCCCATCTCCGAGTCGCACGTCGAGATGGACGGCGCGTGGGCGCTGTACGAAGCCTGGACGAAACTGCTCACCGGCGACGCGGACACCGCGCTCGTCTACTCCTACGGCAAGTCCTCGCCCGGCTCCCTGCGCGACGTGCTCACCCGCCAGCTGGACCCGTACTACGTCGCCCCTCTGTGGCCCGACTCCGTCGCCCTCGCCGCGCTCCAGGCCCAGGCCCTGATCGACGCGGGCGACACCGACGAGAGCGCCCTCGCCGCGATCGGAGCCCGCAGCCGACGCGTCGCGACCCTCAACTCCCGGGCGCAGCTGAGAGGTTCGGTCCCCCAGGGGGACTACGTCGTACGGCCGCTGCGCACCGGCGACTGCCCGCCCGTCGGCGACGGGGCCGCCGCCGTGATCCTCGCGGCGGGCGATCGGGCCCGCGAGCTGTGCTCCCGACCCGCCTGGATCCGGGGCATCGACCACCGCATCGAGGCCCACGCGCTCGGCGTGCGGGACCTGACCGACTCGCCCTCCACCCGCCTCGCCGCGGAGAAGGCCGGCGTTTTCGAACGGCCTGTCGACACCGCCGAGTTGCACGCGCCGTTCAGCGCACAGGAGGTCGTCCTGCGCAAAGCCCTGCGGCTGGACGACAGCGTGCGGGTGAACCTGTCCGGCGGCGCCCTCGCCGCCAACCCGATGATGGCCGCCGGCCTCATCCGCATCGGCGAGGCCGCCGCCCGCATCCACCGCGGCGAGTCCGACCGCGCCCTCGCCCACGCCACCTCCGGCCCGTGTCTCCAGCAGAACCTGGTCGCCGTACTCGAAGGGGAACTGCGATGAGCAAGGAGCCCGTGGCCGTCGTCGGGATCGGCCAGACCAAGCATGTCGCGGCCCGGCGGGACGTCTCGATCGCCGGACTGGTCCGGGAGGCCGCCGGGCGCGCCCTGCAGGACGCCCAGTTGACGTGGGCCGACATCGACGCCGTCGTCATCGGCAAGGCCCCCGACTTCTTCGAGGGCGTCATGATGCCCGAGCTGTACCTCGCCGACGCGCTCGGCGCGGTCGGCAAGCCGATGCTGCGGGTGCACACGGCCGGCTCCGTCGGCGGGTCCACCGCGCTCGTCGCCGCGAACCTCGTGGCGTCCCGTGTCCACGGCACCGTGCTGACCCTCGCCTTCGAGAAACAGTCCGAGTCCAACGCCATGTGGGGACTGTCCCTGCCGATCCCCTTCCAGCAGCCCCTGCTCGCCGGGGCGGGCGGCTTCTTCGCGCCGCACGTGCGCGCCTATATGCGGCGCAGCGGCGCTCCCGACACCGTCGGCTCGCTCGTGGCGTACAAGGACCGGCGCAACGCGCTCAAGAACCCCTACGCCCACCTGCACGAGCACGACATCACCCTGGAGAAGGTCCAGGCCTCGCCCATGCTCTGGGACCCGATCCGCTACTCGGAGACCTGCCCCTCCTCCGACGGGGCCTGCGCGATGATCCTCACCGACCGGGCCGGAGCCGCCCGCGCCCCCCGGCCGCCCGCCTGGATGCTCGGCGGCGCGATGCGCAGCGAGCCGACCCTCTTCGCCGGCAAGGACGCCGTGTCGCCGCGGGCCGGCCAGGACTGCGCCGCCGACGTCTACCGGCAGGCCGGCGTCAGCGACCCGCGCCGCGACATCGACGCCGTCGAGATGTACGTGCCGTTCTCCTGGTACGAGCCCATGTGGCTGGAGAACCTCGGCTTCGCCGACGAGGGCGAGGGCTGGAAGCTCACCGAGGCCGGGGTGACGGAGCTCGACGGCGACCTGCCCGTCAACATGTCCGGGGGCGTCCTGTCCACCAACCCCATCGGCGCCTCCGGCATGATCCGCTTCGCCGAGGCGGCGCTCCAGGTGCGCGGACAGGCAGGAGAACACCAGGTGGAGCGGGCCCGCAGGGTCCTCGGACACGCCTATGGCGGCGGCTCGCAGTTCTTCTCCATGTGGCTCGTGGGCGCGACGCCCCCGCAGTCCTGAAAGGTCCCCCTCACGTGCTCTGTCCGCGTCCGTAACCGATCGCTAGGCTGACCCGCGGACGACGAAACCGGGAGGAGCACGGACGTGGCCGAGAGCACCATCCAGCAGCAGCCGCTCACGGGCTGGGACAAGCCGGAGCTGGACCTCAGCAACGCCGAGTGGCAGTCCAGCAGCCAGGGTCGGGGGGATGTCCAGATCGCCTTCGTCGAGGGCTTCATCGCGATGCGCAACAGCGGCCGCCCCCAGAGCCCTTCCCTGATCTTCACGCCCGCCGAGTGGGGCGCGTTCGTGTCGGGGGCGCGGGAGGGGGAGTTCGACCTGACCTGACGCCGGCAGCCTCGCAACCGGACCGTCGGCCGTTCCCGAGCCGGCCGCAGGCGAGGTTCCGAGCACAGCCGGCCTGCCTGGACGCCGAGCGCCCGGCCGTGAACGTGTTCCCGGCCGGGCGCTCGGCGGTCGGCCCGCGGAGCGCGACCGTCCGGCCGCCCACGACCTGCACCCGAACGGCGAACCGCAGCCCTCCCACGCACCACCGAAGGGCGGTGGCCACGTACCATGGCCGCATGTCGTTCCTCCGCCGCCGCAGCGCCACCCCCGCCGGGCCCGACTTCGACGTACTGGCCATGGACCCGGGTGACTGGCCCGGCAATCTGGGCGCCGGGCTGCTGCCCGCCCCCGACGGCAGCTGCCAGGGCGTCTTCCTGCGCTACGACCTCTTCGGCGGCCGCGGCCCCGCGATGATCATCGGCAATCTGCCCGAGGGCTCCCCGGCCCGCGAGGTGGCGGAGGACGAAGTCCCCTTCGAGGTCGCCCAGCTGCTGCTCGCGCTGGAGAACGACGAGGAGGTGACCGTCGTCGGCACCGAGGACATGCCGGTGATGCAGGGCGACAACCTGCTGATCGTGCGCCGTCTGAAGCTCTCCGAGGGGCGGATCGCCTGCGTGCAGTTCGACCGCAGCGACAACGTCCTGGTGACCATCGCCGCCTGGGACCGCCCCATCACCGACGACCTGTACGCCCTGCTGAAACCGCTCCCGGCGGAGCTTTTCCAGCAGGGCTGAGGCGCGGCTAGGACGTCGACGGCATCAGCTTCACGTCCGCGGCCCGCACGAACGCCACCCGGTGGCCGTACTGGATCTCGTAGTACTGATCGTCACCGACGACCACCTGGTGCGAGCCGGTGGAGAAGGTGACCGCGTAGTAGTACTCACCCGGCACCTTGTCCCCGGCCACGTACTTCTGGCCCTTCGGCAGTGTGTACGGCAGCGGTGAGACCGCCTGGGCCGGGACGCCCGCCGGGTAGGCCGACGCCTCCGGGTAGGCGCGGCCGTAGAGCGGCAGGCTGTCGCGGCCGTCCTTGGGGGTGACCACCAGGCCCGCCGCGGGCACGGCCGTCGGCTGATCCGCCGGGTTCCTGAACCAGGCCTTCTGCCCCAGGTACCAGATCGCCGTCCAGTCACCCCATCGGTCGGCGACCGCGTACTGCTGGCCGGTGGACACCCGCGAGGAGACGTCGTTCACGCCCGTGGTCGGCGCCGAGCCCTGGCCGACGTCCTTGATCAGGGCGGACTTCTCGTCGTGGTCGGAGTACAGCCGCAGCTCGCTGGAACCGTGCGTCGCGCACGTCTGACCCTGGGCGGTGCAGTCCGTGTACACCGGCTGGTTGGCGGTGTAGTCCGGCCGGATCGTCACCAGACCGCCGCTGCCCGCCCGGGCCGTCGGCGCGAAGGGCCGGCCGAGCAGCTCGAAGTAGTGCCGCCAGTCCCAGTACGGGCCCGGGTCGGTGTGCATCCCGGAGACGGCCGCAGAGGTCGGGCCGGGCACGTTGTCGTGGCCCAGGATGTGCTGCCGGTCCAGCGGGATGGCGTACTTCGCGGCCAGGTACTTCACCAGCCGCGCCGACGACCGGTACATCGCCTCCGTGTACCAGGAGTCCGGGAGGGCGAGGAAACCCTCGTGCTCCAGGCCGATCGACTTGGCGTTGACGTACCAGTTGCCCGCGTGCCAGGCCACGTCCTTCGCCTTCACATGCTGGGCGACATGGCCGTCGGTGGAGCGCAGCGAGTAGTTCCAGGACACGTAGGTGGGGTCCTGGACCAGGTTCAGCACCCCTTCCCAGCCGCCCTCGGTGTCATGGACGACGATGTACTTGATGCCCGGCGAGGCGGGCCGGTCGCCGACGTCGTGGTTGCCGTAGTCGTTGTCGCCGAACTGCTCGTAGGGCGCCGGGATCCACTCGCAGGACACCGTCGTCGGGCACTCTGTGCCCGCCGCGGACACCGTGCGCAGGCCGGTCTCCCGCAGCTGGGCCGTCCGCGGAGCCAGGTCCGGTTGCGCCGCCAGGGCGACCGGCCGGCCCGCGTCCGTCATGCGCTCAGCGCCGGTGCGCAGCACGTCGTAGACGTCGTCGGCGTAGGCGGCGGCCGTCGCGGTGTCGTCCGCACCCGAGAAGCGCGCCACTGCGCCGTACCAGTCGGCCGGGTCGCCGCTGAGGGGCTCGCCCAGGCCGCGCTGGGCGGCGGCCAGGAGCGCGGCGCCGCCCGCGATGTTGACCGCGGGGTCCGTGCGCAGGTCCTCGGCGCTCAGGCCGGTCAGCTCCGCCGCTCTCGGCAGGGTCTGCAGCCGGGGCGGGAGCTCGTCGTTCGACGGGAGCCGCACGGACGGGTGCAGGGCCGGGCGGGCGGAGTCGCCGCGGGCGTCCTCCGTGCCCTCGCTGTGGTGCGGGTCCCGGGCGAGCGCCGTACGGGCATCGGTGAGGTGCATCGGGCCGTAGCCGCCGGTCACGCTCGGCGCTCCGCCGTGCGTGTCCCAGCGGGACTGGAGGTAGGAGACGCCCAGCAGCACGCTCTGCGGCACGCGGTACTCGGCGGCAGCTGCGGCGAACGCCCGCTGGAGGCTGTTCGCCGAGGACTGGGCGGTGGCGGGCGCCGCACCGAGCAGCGGGAGCAGCAGAGCCGCCGACGCGATGGCGCCTGCGGCTCTACGGGTACGTCTGGGGGGTCCGGGGGGAGTGACGGGTTTTCGCAATGCGGCCTCCTGGGACGCGGGCGGGGTGTGCGGGGCACACGGGGGCACGGGGGCCGAACGAGGGCCCTGTGCCATCGGTTGTCCGACAACCCGTCAATCATGCTCACAAACGGGCGATTTCCCTCGTCAAGACACCGCTCCGGATCACACAGAAGTCCGACACGCACAGAAGTCCGCGGTGCGCCGCCGTTCAGGCGCACCGCGGACTTCTGCTCCCTCAGCGAGTGCCGACCGCCGCGCGTACGGCCCGGCGGGCCAGCTGGCAGTCGTCGTGCAGCCGCCGCAGCAGCAGGCGCTGTTCCTCGCCGGACGGCGCGGCGCCCGGGTGGGCCGCGGCCGGGGTCGTGTCGTGCATCGAACGCTGCACGGCCGTCTCGTAGGTACGGATCTCGCGGGTCAGGACCAGCATCAGGTTCACCAGGAAGGCGTCCCGCGAGGCCGGGCCCGCCGACTGGGCGATCTGGCTGATCTGACGGCGCGCCACCGGCGCGTCGCCCAGCGCCGACCACAGCGTCGCCAGGTCGTAGCCCGGCAGGTACCAGCCCGCGTGCTCCCAGTCCACCAGCACTGGACCGGCCGGTGAGAGAAGGATGTTCGACAGGAGGGCGTCGCCGTGGCAGAACTGACCCATGCCCTGCCGGCCCGCGGTGGCCGCGATGCCGTGCAGCAGCTTCTGCAGGTCGCCGAGGTCCCGGTCGGTCAGCAGACCCAGCTCGTGGTAGCGGGAGATGCGGGCCGCGTAGTCGAGCGGCGCGTCGAACGTCCCCGCCGGCGGCCGCCAGGCGTTCAGCCGGCAGATCGCGCCGAGTGCCGCCCTGACGTCCGCCCGCGGCGGGGTCTCGGTGGGGTGCCGCTGGAGTGCCGCCACGCGCCCCGGCATCCGCTCGATCACCAGTGTGCAGTTGTCCGGATCCGCCGCGATCAGTCTCGGCACCCGCACCGGGGGGCGCTGCCGGACGAACGTGCGGTATGCGGCTATTTCGTGCCGGATCCGCTCCGCCCACACGGGGGAGTGGTCCAGTAAACACTTGGCGACGGCCGTACTGCGTCCTGTCGTGCCGACCAGGAGCACCGAGCGTCCGCTGCGACGCAGCACCTGGACCGGGGCGAACTCCGGGCAGATCCGGTGCACCGACGCGATCGCCGTGCGCAGTTGGGCGCCCTGGGGGCCGGACAGGTCGAGTCTCCCGCTGAGCGGTTGCGTGCCGAGCCCCGCGGGGCGCCGGGTCAGACCCGCGCCGAGCCCGGGCGCCGCCGCCGACCGCGCGGGGTCGAGGTAGGGGCCGCCGCCGCCCGGGCGGGGGTGCAGCGACCGGGGCGGTGCGGACACGGAGGACGATGCTGCGTACATGGGCGAAACAGATCCCTTCGTGTGCCGGACGTCAAAGCGCTGCCCCGACCGGTCCTTTCGGGTGCACCCTGGGGAATGTCCCTCGGCGACCGGGTCGGGGTGGCGCTTTCCTACCTGACACCCATGGCCCACTGGCACACCATGTGGCGAACCCTGGCGAAAGCCTGGCGAATAGTCCCCCGGCAACTTTCCCGGGGCTACTGTCAACTCAGCCGAGAACCTGGGGGCTTGACGTGAGCGGACAACCCAACACCCGTCTCTCGGACCTGTTCGGCCTGGCCGGCTGGTCCAAGGGTGAACTCGCGAGGCTGGTCAACCGGCAGGCGGCGGCCATGGGCCACCCCCAGCTGTCGACCGACACCTCCCGGGTGCGGCGGTGGATCGACATGGGAGAGATCCCGCGCGATCCGGTGCCGCGGGTGCTGGCGGCTCTGTTCACCGAGCGTCTCGGCCGTGTCGTGACCATCGAGGACCTCGGTCTGGTCCGGCACGGGCGTACAGGGAAACGGCCCGGCGGCGGGAGTGTGGAACATCCCGACGGTGTGCCGTGGGCGCCCGAACGGACTGCTGCGGTCCTCACCGAATTCACGGGAATGGACCTCATGCTCAACCGACGCGGCTTGGTGAGCGCAGGTGTCGCGCTCACGGCGGGATCCGCACTCAGCAGCGCCATGTACGAATGGCTGCACACCGACCCGACCCTCTCCGCCGACGCTCCCGTCATCGACCACCCCCTCCTCCACCATGCCGACCCCGCTGGGTTCGACCGCTACGAGGCCGCTCCCATCGGCACGGAGGAGGTCGACGAACTGGAGTGCTCGGTCGAAGTGTTCCGAGCCTGGGACGCGGCCCGCGGGGGCGGCCTGCAACGCAAGGCCGTCGTGGGCCAGCTCAACGAGGTCGGCGGCATCCTCGCCTACCACCACCCCTCCCATCTCCAGCGGCGCCTGTGGGGCGTCGCGGCCAACCTCGCCGTCCTCGCGGGCTGGATGTCGCACGACGTCGGCCTGGAGCCCACGGCCCAGAAGTACTTCGTCATCGCCGCCCATGCCGCGCGTGAGGGCGGTGACCGGCCACGGGCCGGCGAGGCGCTCTCCCGGGCGGCCCGCCAGATGGTCCACCTCGGCCGGCCCGACGAGGCCCTCGACCTGATGAAGCTCGCCCAGTCCGGCGCCGGTGACAACGTCCTGCCGCGCACCCGGGCGATGTTCCACACCATCGAGGCCTGGGCGCAGGCGTCCATGGGCAAGGGCCAGGCCATGCGCCGCACCCTCGGCCAGGCGGAGGACCTCTTCGTGGCCGACAAGGGCGACGTCACGCCGCCGCCCTGGATGCAGACCTTCAAGGACGAGGACCTGTACGGCATGCAGGCCCTGGCCTACCGCACGCTGGCCGAGTTCGAGCCGCAGGCGGCCGTGCACGCCCAGTACTACGCGGAGAAGGCGCTGGCGCTGCGCGTCGACGGGCGGGAGCGGTCGAAGATCTTCGACCATCTGTCCATGGCCTCCGCCTGCTTCATCGCCGACGACCCCGAACAGGCGGACCGGTTCGCGCGGTTGGCCCTGGTGTCGATGGGGTCGAACTCCTCCCGGCGCACCTGGGACCGGCTGAGCCAGATGTACCGGCTCACCGCGCAGTACGCCAACTACCCGGGGATCAGTCAGCTGCGCGAGGAGATCAGGCTGGCGCTGCCGAAGCAGAAGGGGGGCAGGGGCGGCAACAGGGCCCAGGCGTGAGCGGGTCGGCGTAGGACGCGGACCCGTCTGCGTCGGACCGGTCTGTCGACCGGATGTCGCGGGCTGTCGTCACCGGGTGACGCGGGCGACGAGTACACAGGCGTCGTCCACGCGCGCGGTCCCACCGCACTCCGCCACGACCAGCCGTACGCAGTCCTGTGCGGTGCGCGCTCCGTCCAGGCGGGGGGCGAGGTCGAGGAGACGGGTGGCGGGGGCCAGTCCTTCGGTGTGGAGCACGATCAGGTCGCCTTCTTCGAGGGTCGCCTCGGCCTGCCCGTAGGCGGCGCGTGAGGCGGCTCCGAGGATTACGCCCTCCGGTGAGGTGAGCCGGCGCCCCGTCCCGTCGCGGAACAGCAGCGGGGCGGGGTGTCCGGCCTGCGCCCACATCAGAGTGCGGGTGTCCGGCCGGTAGCGGCAGCAGACGGCGCTGCCCAGGGCCGGCTGGTCGGTGGCGTCCAGTAACTGGTTGAGCCAGGACATCAGTTGGGCCGGCTCGGTGCCCGCCATGGCCATGCCGCGCAGGGCGCCCAGCAGCATCGCCGTGTTCGAGGCGACGGTCGGGCCGTGTCCGGTGAGATCGCCGACGCTGAGCAGCGTCTGACCGTCGGAGAGTTCGAGCGCGTCGTACCAGTCGCCGCCGATGAGCGAGGTCGTCGCGGCGGGCGCGTAGTGGGCGGCGATGTCGAGGGAGCGGGGGCTCCGGCTCGGGAGGCGCAGGGAGTCGCGCCACGGCGGCAGCACGGCCTCCTGCAGTTCGACCGCGAGCCGATGCTCGGTCTGCGCGCGGTGCCGCTGCTGCTGGAGCGACTCACGGCTCTCGCGCACCGCCCGCTGGCTGCGGCGCAGTTCGCTGACGTCCCTCAGGACGGCCCACATCGAGGCGGTGGCGCCCTCGCCGTCGAGCACGGGCTCGCCCATCATGTGCACGGTCCGGACCTCGCCGCCCGGGCGCACGACGCGGAACTCCCCGTCGATGGGCCTGGCGTCGACCAGACAGTCCGTGACCATCGCGGTGAGTTTGGGCCGGTCCTCCTCGAGGACGAGCGAGGGCAGTTCGTCGAGGGTGAGCGGGGGAGCGGTGAGGTCGCGGCCGAGGATCCGGTAGAGCTCCTCGGACCAGACGGCCTCGTCCGTCAGCAGGTTCCACTCGGCGCTGCCGACCCGGCTGAGGAGCGCCGCGCGCCGGGAGAGCCCCGGTGCGGCGGACCCGGGCTCGGCGGCCGGCGCCGGCGGCGGGCCGTCCCGCAGCTGGGCCAAGTGCGCGTCCAGGTCGTTGAGTTGGTGCAGCGCCAGGTCGTAGAGCGCGCGCTGCCAGCGTCCCTGCGGGTCCGCCGCGTCGTCCTGCGCGTCCTGCCGTACGGCGTCCATGTCGCCCTTGAGCCGTCGTGTCTGCGTGATCAGCGCGTCGACCGAGCCGCGCCCTGGCGGCTGGGCGGCTGAGCGGTCCGCGGAGACATGGGACGGCATGAAGCACTCCGATGCGGAAACGGTACGACGAAAGCTGGCACAGGGGCCGTTACGACTGTTGCACAGCGCGCGACGGCGTGTAAGGGATTTGGCAACACACGATTCGGTGGTGCTTCTGACATATGCCAGAGTCTTCGCGACGGGGTGGGGAGATGCGGTTGACACGTGCTGTGGAGAGGTCAAGTCGTAGGTGGCGTACGTGACTTGAGGGACCGGTGAGGGGGCCGGGATGACTGTCGGTCGCGTGTTCGGCGGCCTGATGTTCCAGGGTGCGACCCCTGTGATGCAGGTCACAGTAATTGGAGACCGCTTTCCCGTAATGCAAAGGGCCTCTACGAGGTCGTACATGCATGGACATCACTCTTGAACAACCCGTCCGCGCCCGCTTGATCACCGCGGAGGACCAGGAGCTGCCCGTGCCCGCCACGCTCCGCTACGACTCCGCCGACCCGTTCGCGGTGCACGTCGACTTCCCGCCGGAGGTCTCGCTTGCGGGCGAGGCGGTCACCTGGACCTTCGCCCGGGCTCTGCTGGAGCAGGGCGTGAGCGGTCCGGCGGGCACCGGGGACGTGCACATCTGGCCCTGCGGGCGGGCCCGTACGGTGATGGAGTTCCACTCCCCGCTCGGACTGGCCCTGCTCCAGTTCGACACGGGCGCCCTGCGCCGTTTCCTGCTGCGCAGCTACGCCGTGGTCGCGGCAGGCCGGGAGGACGTCGACGCCGCGGTCGACCAGGGGCTGCAGGCCCTCCTCGGCAACGTCTGAGCCCGCCTGGTGTCAGCGACCGCCCCCGGCGTACAGGCCGGGGCGCGGGGCGAGTTCGACGGGGACCCGCGCGCCGCTGTCCAGCGCCCGGACCCCGGCCTCGGCGACGACGGAGGCCGCGTAGCCGTCCCAGGCGGTCGGCCCCGTGACCCGGCCCCGCCGGGTGGCGTCGACCCATGCCTGCACCTCGCGGTCGTAGGCGTCCGCGAACCGCACGAGGTAGTCCTGGGGCACGTCGGCGCCGGTGGCGCCCCGCGTGGTGACGAGCATCCCGTGGTCGTCGCCGACGCGCGCGCTGCCCGCCTCGCACACCGCCTCGCAGCGCACCTGGTACCCGAAGCCGCAGTTGACGAAGACCTCCACGTCGACCAGCGCGCCCCCCGCCGTCTCGAAGACCACGAACTGGGGATCGAGCAGGCCCTGCGGAGCACCGGACGAAGGACGCGGGCGCAGCGCGGTGACCGAGGTCAGCTCCTGTCCGAGCAGCCAGCGGGCCGCGTCGATCTCGTGCGACACCGAGCTGTCGATCAGCATCGCGCTGGTGAAGTCCGGCGGCGAGGAGACGTTGCGGTGGACGCAGTGCAGCATCAGCGGCCGGCCGAGTCGCCCCTCGTCCAGCAGGGCCTTGAGCCTGCGGTACTCGGCGTCGTAGCGCCGCATGAACCCGATCTGCGCCAGCCGCCGCCCCAGCCGGGCCTCCGCCTCCAGTACCCGCAGCGCCCCGGCGGAGTCCGGCGCCATCGGCTTCTCGCACAGCACCGGCAGCCCTCGGGCGAAGGCCGCGAGCAACGCCTCCTCGTGCGCGGGACCGGGCGAGGCGATCAGAACGGCCTCCACCCCGGGAGCGTCGAGCGCGGCGGCCGCCTCCGTGTGGACCGTCGCCCCCTCGACCCGGGCCACGGCCCCTCGCGCCCGCGCGGCGTCGGGGTCGGCCACCGCGGCGACCCTGGCTCCGCTCACCACGCGATCCAGGCGCCGTATGTGGTCGGCGCCCATGTGCCCGGCACCCAGTACGGCCACGCCCAGCAGATCACCCACGAGCGCTCTCCCTCCCGGTCGACGATCACGCCGTAGCGTACGCGGGGGAGGGGTGCGGTTCAGTAGCGCAGTACGGCCGCGATCCCGGCTGCGTCGCCCAGGGCGCCGTCCGGTACGAAGCGCACGTCGGCGCCCGTCTCCAGGCACTGCTCGACGATCTCGTCCACGATGTCCTCGCGGGCGTCCAGGTCGCCGCTCGCGGCCGGGACCAGATGGGCGCCGTCGTCGCGCACCGTCACCTGGTAGTTCTCCTCGACGGCCAGCAGCCGGACCCGGCCCTCCCGGGCGTTCTGCCAGAGCTCGTCGACGCCGGCCGCGAACATGCGGTGGCCGCGGGCGGAGTCGAGCACCCGGGCCAGTGCCGCCGTGTCCCGGCGCGCCTCCGCGTCGTGCCGCGGGCGCACCGCCTGCCAGACGGCTTCGGGTGTGCCGTGGGACAGGCCGCCGTGCGGGACGTGCACCGCGTCCCGGGTGACTCCGCCCATCTCGTCGATGCAGGACAGCGCCGCCTGCTCGCCGGTGACGTACAACGGCCGGGGCTCCTCGCGCAGCAGCTTGGCGACGGCGGTGTCGGCGTCGCGCAGGAAGTGGCGGGTGTCCTCGTCGCGGAAGGTGCTGGGCAGGTCGCCGATCCGCTCCTGGCGTTCCGCGTCGAAGTTCTCCCGGTTCCGGGTGAGCGGGAAGCCGCCGGTGTGCTCCTCGGTGACCCGGTCGGCCCCGCCGTTCCACAGCGTGACGCGGTCGGCGGAGACCGACAGCACCCAGAACGGCCGTTCGGCGGCCTGCGCGGAGACGAGGTTGCGGGTCAGGAAGGTGTCGGAGAGCACGACGCGCTCGGGCACGGCGCGGGCCAGGGACCACACCTGGTGCTCGCCCGGCGCGGCGTAGATGACCAGGCCGTCCTCGGTGTGCGCCAGGTCGACCTCGGCGAGGGCGCGGTCGAGCTGGTCGGCGACGTCGGCGCGCCGCTCCCGGGTGACCGCCGGGTCGGTCTCCAGCTGCTTCTTCGCCTCGGCCACGACATTGCGCAACCGGACCCGGTCCTGGGTGTTCTCGGGTTCCCGGCGGTGGGTCGGCGTCAGCACGGACACCGCGGGGTAGGGCCGCGGGCGGCGCAGTTCGGAGAGGGTCGCGGGGCTGAGTGCGTTCTCCATAACAGCACGATAGGTCCGAATCGTCCGTCGGGCACTTCCCGGTTTCCTCCGGGGACCACGGGTGACGGCGGGCCCGGCGGCCCGTTACCGTACGCGTCAGTAACCGGGATCGCACCGCAGGAGGCATCCATGCCGCAGCTCGAAGTCGACGGCGCAGCACTGACGTACGACGACGAGGGCCCGCGCGACGGCGACGGCGTGCCCCTGGTGTTCGTGCACGGCTGGACGGCGAACCGGCGCCGCTGGGACCACCAGGTGGCGCACTTTGCCGAGAAGCGCCGGGTGGTCCGCTTCGACCTGCGCGGCCACGGCGAGAGCAGCGGGGCGGGCGTGAAGACGGTCGCGGAACTGGCGAAGGACCTCCTCGCCCTCCTCGACCACCTGGAGATCGAGCGGTTCGTGCTCGTCGGCCACTCGATGGGCGGGATGATCTCGCAGACCGTCGCGCTCTCCCACCCCCAGCGCGTGGAGCGCATGGTGCTGGTGAACTCCATCGGCCGCATGACGTACAGCCGGGGCCGCGGCCTGCTGATGGGGGTCTCCACCCTCGTCCCCTTCAAGCTGTTCGTCGCCGCCAACATCCAGCGCGCCTTCGCCCCCGGCTACCCCCGCGACGCGATCCGCGCATACGTCAAGGCCTCCGCGGACACCCCGCGCGAGGTCGTCATGACGCTGTACGGCGCCATGCGGGCCTTCGACGTCCTGGACCGGGTCGGGGAGATCCAGGCCCCCACGCTGATGATCCACGGCTACCACGACATCCAGCTCCCGGTGCAGCAGATGCTGCGGATGGCCAAGGCCTATCCGGACGCCGTCGTCCGCATCCTCGACGCCGGTCATGAACTCCCCGTCGAGAAGCCCGCCGAACTGACCGCCGCGATAGACGCCTTCGTCAGCGTCAAGCCCGTATAGACGCCGGCGCTACCGGAAGCGGCGCTACCGGAAGCTGTCCGGGTCGGCCTCCTTCCAGTCCGCGGCCCACGACTGCGGGGGCCCGGCCAGCAGTTCTCCCGGCGCGAGCCACTCGTACAACTGCGCGTAGGAGCGTGTCGTGCCGGGGCCCGTTCGCCGGACCAGGTGGGCGGGGGTGAGGCCGCCCGGTTCGCGTACCCCCATCGCCGCCATGACCGAGACGGCCTCGCGCACCGTCTGCCGCTGATAGCGCCTGACTTGCTCGGCCTGGACGGCCACGTTCAGGGCGCGTGCCCGCAGCGGGTCCTGCGTGGCGACGCCGGCCGGGCAGCCGCCGGTGTGGCAGCGCCCGGCCCGGACACAGCCGACGGCGACCATCATCGCGCGGGCCGCGTTGGTGTAGTCGGCGCCCTGGACCAGGCGTCTGACGATGTCCGAGCCGGTGGCCACCCGGCCGCTCGCCCCGATCCGGACCCGGTCCCGCAGCCCGACGCCGACCAGCGCGTTGTGCACGGTGATCAACCCCTCGGTGAGCGGCATGCCGAGGCGTCCTGCGGACCCCGTCGGCGCGGCCCCCGTGCCGCCCTCCGACCCGTCCACCACCACGAAGTCGGGGGCCACCCCCTCCGCTGCCATCGCCCTGCACACCGCGAGGAACTCCCGCCGCGACCCCACGCACAGCTTGAAGCCGACCGGCTTGCCGCCCGCCGACTCCCGCAACCGGGCCAGGAACAGCACCAGTTCCCGGGGCGTCGAGAACACCCGGTGACAGGGCGGCGACACCACCGGCTCGCCCACCGGCGCCTTCCGCTCCCGAGCGATCTCGGCGCTCACCTTCACCCCCGGCAGCACCCCGCCGCCGCCCGGCGCCGCCCCCTGGGACAGCTTCAGCGACACGCACTTCACCTCGGGCAGCGCCGCCTTGTCCGCGAACTCCCGTACGTCGAAACCCCCGTCGGCGCCGCGGCAGCCGAAGTACCCCGTCCCGATCTCCCAGACGAGGTCGCCGCCGCCGCGCAGGTGGTACTCCGACAGCCCGCCCTCCCCGGTGTCCTGGGCGAAACGGCCCAGTGCCGCACCCCGGTTGAGGGCGAGGACCGCGTGCGACGACAGCGCCCCGAAACTCATCGCGGACACGTTGAGCAGCGCCATGTCGTACGGCTGGGCGCAGTCCGGCCCGCCCACCCGCACCACCGGCGCCTCCTCGGCCGCCTCGACCGGATACAGCGACGGCACCAGGAACTCCTGCCCGTCCGGCTCGGCGCCGCCCGGCGCCGCCTGCTCTCCCGGAGAGCGCAGATGCCCGACCAGCGGGTGGTTGCGCAGCACGGTGCGGCGCCGTTGCAGCAGGTCCCGGCCGCCGAGACAGGTCAGCGCCAGCGCAGGCCCGGCCGCGAGCCACCAGCGGGCGGACACGGCGGCGGCGGCGAGCGTCGTCCCCGCAGCGGCGAGGGCGACGAGCAGCAGCGGCAGGAACCGGCGCACTCAGTCGTCGTCCTCGTCGGGCCCGCAGGAGCTGCCGTCGGGCGGCAGGGAGCCGTACAGCAGGAAGTCGTCGACCTTGCGGTGCACGCACTTGGACGAGCTGTAACCGGTGTGGCCCTCGCCCTTGTTGTCGAGCACCACGGCCGAGGACCCGAGCCGCTGCGCGGTCTCCACGGTCCAGCGGTACGGCGTCGCAGGGTCGCCGCGCGTGCCGACCAGCAGCATCTTCGGGGTGCTGAGGTCCTTCACCTTCTCGCGGATGAAGTCCGTGCCCTTGGGCCGGCCGTAGCACATCAGGACCTCGGTGAGGCGGTACTGCCCGAACACCGGTGACGCCTTGTCGTAGGCGGCCCGCAGCCGCCCGAGGTCCTCGGTGAACTGCTCGGCGCTGGCCCGGTCCGGGTCGTCCGCGCAGTTGATCGCCATCAGCGCCGCGGGCAGGTTGTCGAGGGGGACGTCCTCCTCGTCGACGAGCGCCCCGGGAGAGGGCGCGACGCTGCCGCCCGGAGCCCGGAGCGGGACGGGGAGCGGGAGCGGGAAGGCGAAGCCGCCGGTCACGAACCCCATGACCCCGCTGGCGTCCCCGCTCTCGACGAGCTGGGCCAATGCCCGCTCCAGCAGCGGCCACAGCTGCCTGCTGTACAGCCCCTGCCCGAGAGCGCCGACCAGGTCCTGGCCGGAGAAGTCGTCTCCGAAGTCCGTCGGCACCGGATCCTCGTCGAGCGAGCGCACGAGCCGGACGACCTCCTCGCGGGCCAGCCGCGCATCCTGCCCGAATGGGCAGGCGATGTCCTTCACGCACCAGCCGACGAAGTCGTCCAGGGCCACCTGCTGCCCCCGGGCGCCCGCGATCCCCTGTTCCGTCAGCGGTTCGGTGAGCGTGTCGACGCCGTCGAGGACGACCCGGCCCACCCGGTCGGGGAACCGGGCGGCGTAGACCGCGCCGAGCCGGGTGCCGTACGAGAAGCCGAGGTAGTTGAGCTTCTTGTCGCCGAGCGCCCGGCGCAGCACGTCCAGGTCCTGCGCCGCGTCGACCGTGCCGATGTGCGGCAGGACCGGACCGGAGTGCTTCGCGCAGTCGGCGGCGGTCTGTTTCAACCGGGCGAGGAGTGCCCGGGGATCGGCGGGCGCAGAGTCGTCGTCCAGGGAGGCCAGCGCGCTGTCCTCGCCGTCCCCGCAGCTCACCGGGGAGGAGCGGCCGACGCCCCGGGGGTCGAAGGTGACCACGTCATAGCCGTTGGTCAGTTCCATGAACTCCTTGCCGCTGTAGGCGAGTTCGGGAACGCCCGCGCCGCCGGGGCCGCCGAAGTTGAGCACCACCGAGCCGCGCTTCTTGCCCGTGGCCCGGTAGCGGGCGAGCGCGAGGTCGAGCGTGCCGGCCTTGGGCCGGGCGTAGTCGAGGGGGACGGTCAGCTTGGCGCACTGCAGGTCGTCGGGCATGCCGTCGTCCTTGCACGCCGACCAGGTGACCTTCTGGCCGTAGAACCGGGACAGGTCGGGACGGTCGTCGCCGTCGTCGCTCCGGTTCGCGGTGGCCGTCGGCAGGCCCGCGCCCAGCAGGGTCAGTGCGGCGGTCGCGGCGAGCGCGTAGCGTCGCAGCCCGGGCCGCCTCGGCAGCTTGGCCAGCATGAATGCCTCCAGGGACGCCCGCAGCGGTCCGGGAACGGCGCCCTCGATCACGATAAGCGGCCCGAGGACGACGCGCCTGCGGGCGGCCGGCCCACCGCCGGGCAGCCCCGCCGCCCCTGCGACGGGCCGGTACGGCGGCCGCATGCGGCGGGTTTGCCACCAGTTCGACGAAATCGGCACCCGATGGGGTGAAAGGGTGTTTCGGCATAACCCGGATGGTTCGGCGCCGTTCTACCGGGTGCGGGCGAGTGCCCGCGATTCATGTCTGGAAGGCAGGGACCCCATGAGACGGGTTACCCGAACCGGTGTGATGGCCGTCGCCGCAGTCTCCGGCGCGATGGCTGTGACACTGCCCGCACACGCCGACTCCACGGCGAACGGCTCCGTGGCCGACTCGCCCGGGCTGATCTCCGGCAACGGTGTGCAGTTGCCGGTGAACCTCCCGGTGAACCTGTGCGGGAACACGGTGAACGTGGTGGGCGTGCTGAACCCCGCCGCGGGCAACGCCTGCGTCAACAAGGGCGAGGCCGCCGCTCCCGGGGCGTCGGGCGCGTCCTCGCACGGCGGCGCCACTGCGCACGGCGGCGCCACTGCGCACGGCGGCGCCACTGCGCACGGCGGCGCCACTGCGCACGGCGGCGCCACTGCGCACGGCGGCGCGAAGGACTCCCCGGGCGTCGTCTCCGGCAACGGGGTCCAGGCGCCGGTTCACCTCCCGGTGAACGCCAGCGGCAACAGCGCGAACGTCGTCGGCATCGCGAACCCGGTGTTCGGCAACGAGTCCGTCAACGCCTCCAGCGAGGAACCCGCGCAGCCCGTCGAGCCCGACGAGCCCGCGCCGCAGCCGCCGATCCGGCACAATCCGCCCTCCGGGCCCCAGCACCCGGGCCCGAGGCACGTGCCCGTCCCGCAGGCCCCCGGCCTCGCGCCCCAGGCCGCGGCGCCCGAAGCCGTGTCCTCGCTGGCCCGCACCGGAGCCGACGCCACCCTGCCCGCCCTCGCCGGCAGCACGGCGATGCTGCTCGCCGGAGCGCTCCTCTACCGGAGGTTCCGCCCGCACACGGAACGCTGAGCACCACCCGCGCACAGCTGGTCCGCAGGCCCCCGCCGCACAGGGGGCCTGCGGACCCGTCGTCACCGCGGCCCTAATTCCGTTGTGAGGGGCGCGTCGGGATGCTGGAGTGGGCGTATGGATCATGCCGCGGTACTTGCCCTGTACGACCGGGAGATGCGTGAAGGCGCGCGCCCCGAGACCTTCGACGCCCGCGTCGAACGGGCCGGGGACGTGGTCCGGCACATCGGCGGTGAGGGCGGCTGGAGCGGGGTCCTCTGGTCGGACCTGGACTCCGCCGGCGCCGACGCGGCGATCGCGGAACAGATCGCCCACTTCACCTGGCTCGGCCACGAGTTCGAGTGGAAGCTGTACGCGCACGACGGCCCGGCCGACCTCGGGCAGCGGCTCACGGCGGTCGGTTTCACGGCCGATCCCACGGAGACCCTGATGATCGGCGAGACGAGCGAGCAGCTCGTCGACGTCGAACCGCCCGAGGGCGTCCGCATCGTCCCCGTCATCGACCGGGCGGGCGTCGAGCTCATGGTCGAGGCGAACGAGCGGGCCTTCGGCCGCGACGGCTCCTGGCTGCGAGACCTCCTGCGCGCCCGCCTCGCCGCCGACCCGGACGCGATCGTCGCCCTCCTCGCCGTGGCCGGGGGCGTGCCGGTGAGCTCGGCGCGGATGGAACTCGTCCCCGGCACGAGCTTCGCGGGCCTCTGGGGCGGCGGCACCGTCGAGGCGTGGCGCGGCCGCGGCATCTACCGCGCGCTGATCGCCCACCGCGCCCGCATCGCCGCCGACCGCGGCTACCGCTACCTCCAGGTCGACGCCTCCGACCAGAGCCGCCCCATTCTCGAGCGCCTCGGCTTCGCGCCACTGAGCACGACGACGCCCTACGTGTACGCGCGGTAGGGCAGAGGGGGCGGCAGGGCAGCAGTCAGGGCGGCGGGGCCGACGCCGCAGGAGCCGTGGGACAGGTGTCGCCCCGTCGGCGTCGCCCCTTCCGTCAGCGCCGTGCCTTCGCCCGGTCCAGTGCCGCCACGCCGAACGCGGCGAGGCCGATCTGAATGAGCCACTCGATCCAGTCGACGCCCTTGGTGTCGTCCACGCCGAGCCCCGTGGCGAGCGCCGAACCGATCAGCGCGGCCACGATGCCGACGGCGATCGTCCACAGCACGCCGATGCGTTGGCGGCCCGGGACGACGAGCCGTCCCAGTACGCCGATGATGATGCCGATGAAGATGGCACTGATGATGCCGTCGATCTCCATCTCCGCCCCTCCGCTTCTGAGTGGGACCCCGATGCAGTGCTTGTTCCCGCTGCGCGGTGGGGCAGTCCGTTCCGCTTGGCGGCGCTTGGAGCGAAGGCCACGAGCGTTGACTTTTTGCTCGCGTCATTGCCTACGTTTGATGTTCATCGCGCAGCCATGCCATGTACCTTTCAATCGTTCCACGCGTGTAGAACCGTTCGCTGCGGGGTCTACGCGCGCAGATTTGGCGCCCGCACCCGCCTCGTGTCCCCCCATCCCACGGAGGTTCGCCGGATGCTCGGATCACAGAGATCCCGCCGCAACGTCACCGCCTTCCTGGCCGGCCTCGGGCTGCTCGTCACCGGAGCCGCCCTTCAGGTCAGCACCAGCGCCACGCCCGCCGCGGCGGCCACCCCCCACCGCATCCTGTTCGACGACGGCCACGCGGAGGAGGCCGGCAATGCCGACTGGATCATCTCCACCGGCAAGCCCGATCCGCTCTCCCAGGACTCCTCCCCGTCCTCCGAGACCGACTGGACCGGCGCGCTGTCGTCGTGGGGCGTCGCCCTGCAGAAGACCGGCGACTACAGCCTCAAGACCGCCACGAGCGCCCTTGCCTACGGCGGCTCGTCGGCCAACGACCTGTCGAACTTCGACACCCTGGTCCTGCCGGAGCCCAACACGCTGTTCACCGCCGCCGAGAAGACGGCGATCATGACCTTCGTGAAGAACGGCGGCGGTCTGTTCATGATCTCCGACCACACCGGCGCCGACCGCAACAACGACGGCGAGGACGCGGTCGAGATCCTCAACGACCTGATGACCGACAACAGCGTCGACTCCACCGACCCGTTCGGCTTCTCCATCGACTCCCTCTCCATCAGCTCCGGCTACCCGGCCGCGATCAGCGACAGCACCGACCCCGTCCTGCACGGCTCCTTCGGCGCCGTCACCAAGAGCCTGATCGCCTCCGGCACCACCGCCACCCTCAAGCCCGCCGACAACTCCTCGGTCAAGGGCCTGCTGTACCGCAGCGGTTACTCCGGGAACACCGGCGCCTTCTTCGCCACCAGCGCCTTCGGCAGCGGCCGCGTCGCCTTCTGGGGCGACAGCTCGCCCATCGACGACGGCACCGGCCAGTCCGGCAACACCCTCTACGACGGCTGGAACGACACCGGCGCCACCAACGCCGCCCTCGCCCTGAACGCCACCGAGTGGCTCTCCGGCGCGAGCGGCAGCGGAGGCGGGGGCGGCGGCGCCGACTGCACCGACGCCCAGCTGCTCGGCAACACCGGCTTCGAGTCCGGCGCCACCGCCTGGAGCGCCACCAGTGGCGTCATCACCAACTCCACCGGCGAGTCGGCCCGTACGGGTTCGTACTACGCCTGGCTGGGCGGCAACGGCACCGCCGGGACCGAGACCCTCTCCCAGTCGGCGGCCATCCCGTCCGGCTGCTCGGCGACTCTCAGTCTCTACCTGCACATCGACACCGCGGAGACCACTGCCAGCACCGCCTACGACACCCTGCAGGTGCAGGTCCTCAACAGCTCCGGCACGGTCCTGGGCACCCTGGCCACGTACTCGAACCTCAACGCGGCCTCCGGCTACGCCCAGCGCAGCTTCAGCCTGAGCGCCTACGCCGGGCAGACGGTGACGCTCAGGTTCACCGGCACGGAGGGCTCCAAGCTCCAGACGTCGTTCGTCATCGACGACACCGCGCTCAGCGTCACCTGACCTCGCCATCCGACCTCACGCCGGTCCGGGCGCCCCGCAGGACTCCTGCGGGGCGCCCGCTTGTCGTCGGCCGGGAGACCCCGGGGCGATTGACATGCAGGCAATTGCCTGCATAACGTGGAGTGTGCGATCAGGAGAGGACCCAGGGGTGGACCCGGGCATGGACAAGGTCTTCAAGGCGCTGGCCGACGACACGCGCAGGCGGCTTCTGGACCGGCTGCGCGAACACAGCGGCCAGACACTCGGCGAGCTGTGCGAGCACATCGACATGACACGCCAGTCCGTGACGCAGCACCTGGCCGTCCTGGAGGCCGCCCACCTGGTCGCCACGGTGCGGCGGGGCCGGGAGAAGCTGCACTACCTCAACCCGGTCCCGCTCCACGAGATCCAGGAGCGGTGGATCGACAGGTTCGAGCGCCCGCGGCTGCGTGTGCTCTCCGACGTCAAACGACGAGCCGAGGAAGCCATGACCGACAAGCCCACCTTCGTCTATGTCACCTATATCGCCAGCACCCCGGAGAAGGTCTGGGACGCGCTCACCGACGCCGACCTGACCGCGGCCTACTGGGGGCACAGCAACGTCTCGGACTGGCAGCCGGGCTCCCGCTGGGAACACCGGCGCACGGACGGCACGGGGATCGCGGACGTCGTCGGCACGGTGGTCGAGCGGGAGCGCCCGACGCGGTTGGTCACCACCTGGGCCTCGCCCGACGAGGAGGGGCGACCGGACCGGCACTCGCGGGTCACCTTCGACATCCGACCGCACGCGGACATCGTCCGCCTGACCGTCACCCACGAGGACCTCAACGACGAGGGTGAGCTCGCCGCCGTCTCGGGCGGCTGGCCGGCGGTGCTGTCCAACCTCAAGTCGCTCCTGGAGACGGGCCGGACGCTGCCGCAGGAGCCGTGGTCGGTGCCGGGCCACTGAACGGCGAACGCGGCCCGGCCGACCCGCTGGTGCGGGCCGGCCGGGCCGCCTTCCTGGTTGTGGGGTCCCGCGTCGTGGGGTCTACGGCTTCGGGGCGCTCCTCGCCGCCGTGAAGGCGCACATCGCCCCCAGGATCACTGCCAGAGCGCCGATGATGATGTTGCTCACTGCGACACCGGCGTCCGGGCTGTCGCCGACGACCCACGGTGCGATGATCATCCACACGCCCAGCGCGCACATGGCCCAGCTCAGGCCGTACATGCGGGCGGGAGCCGCGGTGAACCCGAGGGCCAGCAGCCCGATCGCGATGCCGACGATCAGGTTGTGGGGCACGAGTGCCGGCTGGCTGGCGGTGTAGTGGAGTATCCACGGGGATACGGCGCAGTACAGACCGAGCAGGAACACCGGTCCGTCCACGAGCGCCACATCACGGCCACCGAGCATCCTGTCGTAGCGGGCCCGCATCTCGGATACGTCGGGGTGGGTCGATATGTCACTTCTGCCGGGCGAGACGTTGGCCATGACTCGTCTCCTTTGACTTGGCTGGCCTGACCGCGTC
Source organism: Streptomyces sp. NPDC051677 (assembly GCF_044453465.1). Taxonomy (NCBI): domain Bacteria; kingdom Bacillati; phylum Actinomycetota; class Actinomycetes; order Kitasatosporales; family Streptomycetaceae; genus Streptomyces; species Streptomyces sp. NPDC051677. The sequence continues at coordinate 329 of NZ_JBITCT010000031.1, read as the reverse complement.
TGGTGCGGTGTGCGGTAAGCGCCGCGCAAGTTCATTCTGCGCTTATTTGGTCCTTATGTGTAGTGGTCGGAGGCGTCAGCCCAGCTTCTTGAGCAGTTCGACGGCGAGCGGTGCGGAGGAGGCCGGGTTCTGGCCGGTGACGAGGTTGCAGTCCACGACCACCTTGGGCGCCCACGGCTCGCCGACCTCTACGTCGACGCCCGCCTCGGTCAGCCGGTCCTGGAGCAGCCACTTGGCTTGTTCTTTTTCTTCCGGCCTCGAACGGCGTCTCGAACTGGGTCGCTCACCTGGGGATTCGCCGGACGTGGGGGCGGCCTTCGTCTGATCCT